>WGSQ01000020.1 GCA_014871605.1 Collinsella sp.
GTGAAGGTCATCATCTATACCGACGGCTCGGCCCGATCAAATCCGGGACGCGGCGGCTACGGCGCCGTGCTCAAATACACCAACCCCGCCGGCAAGACCTTCACCTCCGAGCTTTCGCGCGGCTACGCCAAGACCACCAACAACCGCATGGAGCTCATGGCGGTCATCGTGGCACTCGAGGCGCTCAACCGCCCCTGCGACGTCGAAGTCCATTCCGATTCGCAGTACGTCGTCAACGCCTTTAACAAGCACTGGATCGACGGCTGGAAAAAGCGCGGATGGAAAACCGCCAACAAGCAGCCCGTCAAGAACCGCGACCTGTGGGAGCGCCTACTCACCGCCAAAAGCAAGCACAAGGTTGAGTTCATCTGGGTTAAGGGTCACGCCGGCCACGAGCTCAACGAGCGCTGCGATGAGCTTGCCACCACGGCGGCCGACGGCAGCAACCTCGATATCGACACCGGCTTTAACGAGAGCGACCTGTAACGGCGTTTTCGCACGCTTTTGTGTCCTCCCGCGCTACACTCGTCCTGTAGGCCAAACAACGCAAGGGGGACACATGCTGCGTATAGCGACCATCGGCACATCCATGATTACCGACGACTTTATCCAAGTCGTCAACGCCAACGACCAAGCCGCGTTTGTGGGCACGCTCTCGCGCGATGCCAATCGCGGTGCTGCCTTTACCGCCGAGCGCGGTGGCGAGCGTAACTTCACCGCACTTGATGAGCTCGCGTCCGCCGCCGACGTCGACGCCGTCTATATCGGCAGCCCTAACGCACTTCACTACGAGCAGGCCCTTGCCTGCATCGCCGGTGGCAAGCACGTCATCGTCGAGAAACCCTTCTGCGCCACCGAAGCGCAGGCGCTGGAAGTCTTCCGCGCTGCCGAGGCAGCAGGTGTCGTGGCCCTCGAGGCCATGCGTCCCCTCCACGATCACGCCTTCCACGCCATCGAGGACGCCCTGGGCGAGATCGCCCCCATCCGCCGTGCCTCATTGCGCTTTGGCAAGTATTCCTCGCGCTACAACGAGATTCTCGCGGGACGCGCCACCAATATCTTCGACTGCAATATGGCATCGGGTTCCCTCATGGACATTGGCGTCTACGCCGTCGAGCCCATGGTCGAGATTTTCGGCATGCCCTCCGGCCTTACGAGCATGACTACTCTGCTCGACCCCACCACGCGACAGCTCACGCGCGGCCCCATCGACGGCTGCGGTTCCATCCTCGCCAGCTATGGCGGAGGCCGCATCTCCGTCGAGCTCGCACACTCCAAAATTACGAATGACCTGCTGCCCTCGCAGATCGAAGGCGAGCGTGGCACTATCCAGATCGACCATCTGTCCACGCCCCGCAACGTCCGCATCGACTATCGCGGCGATGTCGTACGCGGCTCGGCGACCGAGGCACCGCGCGAACAGGGCGACAACGGCCGCGTGCTCGACCTACCCAAATCGAGCAACACTATGGAATACGAACTCACAGACTTTATCACCGCCATCGGCGGCATCGATAACGTTAAGGAAGAGATTTGGGAGACCCCGGCGGGACGCCACGAGCTTGGCCACTACCGCGATGTCACACTCGTCTCACTGCGCATCATGGATGCCGTGCGCCAGCAGGCCGGCATAACCTTCCCAGCCGACGCAGGCAAGCAGGCATAGCTATGGGTCTCTTCGATACGTTCTTCTCCAGCGTCACCGGCGGCAGTCGAGAGCCTCAAAAACCATCAAACGTCGAGCTCGAGCTGCGCCGCAGGCTTACTGTGCTCGCAAGCGACGAGGCCACTCAAGACACTCCCCTGCGCTATTTCCTGCGCTGGGCGGGGCAAGTCCAGGGCGTTGGCTTTCGCTTTACCAACACCAACCTCGCGCAGGCACGCGCGCTCACCGGCTGGGTGCGTAACATGGAAGACGGCTCAGTCGAGATGGAGATACAGGGGGCTCCGGCAAATATCCTATCTCATCTCGAGGCGCTTCATGCCTCCTACGAGCGTATGGGAACGCGTTTTCGCCTCGTAGACGCCCAGGCCCGAGCCCCACTTGCCAATGAAGACGGTTTCACGCCTCGTTATTAGTATTGTGTGCTAAATACGGTATCATTTACCTACGACCGTTGATAGAAAAGAGGCGAGGCGCATGGCGGTGCAAAGAAGGAATACCAGGCAGCGAAAGCTGGTTCTTGACGCCGTGCGCCAAAGCTATAACCATCCCACCGCCGACGAAATCTACAACGTCGTGCGCGCGCAGGATGACAAAATCAGCCGCGGCACGGTCTACCGCAACCTCAATCTCTTGGCCGACGCCGGCGAGATTCTCTCCATCAAGACGCCGGGCGGCAGCCGCTTCGATCGCACGATCGAGCCGCATGCGCATATCATCTGCACCTCGTGCAGCCGCGTCATCGACGTACCGCTCCCCTTCGATGCCCAACTCGACGCCAAGGCATCCGAGCAAATCGGCTGGCACGTCACGTCGCACTACACCATCTTCGAGGGTCTCTGCCCCGACTGCCGGTAGATGTTCGGGACATGCCTTAAAATCCACCTTTCTGCACTCTGCAGCAAAAAGAGATTCCTAGGCATGCCACATATATCTACTCGGCGAGCAGGCGGCGCAGTTCTTCTTCGACCGTGCGCACGTAGCGGACGCGGTCGTTGATGCCACGCATAGAGGGATTGCAGCTCTCCATTAGATAAGGATGGCCCACGACGTTGAGCATGTCGCGGTCGTTTTCGTTATCGCCAAACGCCATCATCTCGTCGGGCGAAATTCCCAGGGCACGACCGTAATCGGCAAGCGCGGAACCCTTGCCCGAACCAAAGCCGATAAAGTCCGTCCACCCGGTTCCCGACGTCATCACGTCGACACGGTCGCTAAAGAGGCGCTCAAAATACTCCAGGGCCGCCGGCTGATCCACCTCGGGCGTCTGGAAGGCAATCTTAATGACGTCCTCGTCGATGTCCTCAGGACGGTCGACCACCGCCACATCGCAGTGGACCTCATAGCGCAAATGGTCGACGAACGCATCGTTGCCGCTCATGGTGTAGAGGTGTCCCTCACACGAAAGGGTCACGTCGGCATGGGGATACGCAACCACGGCATTCGCGATATCCATAGCAAGGCTACGCTCCATGGAACGCTTGACAACGGCACGCCCCTCGTTCATCACTAGGGCTCCGTTTTCGCATACATAGGCGAGCTCATCGGCCACCGGGGCAAACAGGTAGCGCAAGCTCGCATATTGACGACCGCTCGCCGGCATAAACACGATGCCGCGACGATGCAGTTCATCGATGAGCTCAAAGGCCTCGGAACGCGGCTCGTGCTCCCCCGGATGCAGCAACGTGCCGTCCAAATCGCATGCAATCAGCTTGATTCCCTCAAGACCCATATGCTTCCCCAAAGCCTCCTATCAACAGCAAGACGGACCTTGATTGGTCGCCCCTCAAAGCCCGCCTTGCGTATACACGCGCTTAGCCGCGCGTCTTTTTTACGATGGTAAAGTCGGGAGCCATGCTCACGACGGCATCCGCCGCACTCGACGCAAAGCGCCGGTCCGCATCGAGTTCACGGGTAACCACCGAGAGCCGAACGCCCTCGACGCCCCGGAGCATGCGGCCCAAAACAGGCTGCACCGGCGTATACATGCGCACGGTATACTCGTCCGAATCGCCTCGGAAAAGCGGCGCGTGCATATTGCCGATCTCCCAACACGCACGCGCGAGCGCAATCGGGTCCATGCGGTCAACTTCGACCAAATAAACCTCGGCACTGCGCAGGCGCACGACAACCGCCACGGGCACCATGCCCGAACGGTCGATGGCGAGCACGTCGCCGTCGGTAAAACGACCGCCGTCGGCAGCATCCAGCCGAACATCGACCGTGCGCCCCAGCTCCGTCACGCCCACAAGCGCGCATACATCAGCCTGGTCCCAATCGAGCAGCAGCTCGTCAACTTCAAAGACGCCGCCCAACTTCCGGCGAAGCAGGAGTTCATAGGACGGATCGTTGAGATTTCCCAAGCATGTCGTCGAAACCAAGCGTTCAGGCATACTCTAACCCTCGACCTCAACGAGCTCGATATCAAAGTTGAGGTCCTTGCCGGCCAGCTCGTGGTTGGCGTCGAGCGTCACGGCCTCGGGCGTTACGTCTATGACCACGGCGGGGACGGGCATGCCGCTCGGCGTGGACAGGAAAAGCTTCATGCCCTTCTCGATCTGCTCGATGTTGGGAACCTGTTCGGCCGGGAAGGTAATAACCATCTCGGGGTTGTGCTCGCCGTAGGCATCGGCAGCAGGAATGTGCACGGTCTTCTTCTCGCCCACCTGCATATCGACAACAGCGGCGTCGAAGCCCTTGATCATCTGACCGGCGCCGCAGGTGAACTCCAGCGGCTCGCCGCGATCGTAGGAGCTATCGAACTGCGTGCCGTCGTCGAGCGTGCCGCGATAATGAGTCTTGACCTTCTTGCCCTGGTTGGACATGGTAACCTCCGTGATAAGGGCGGCGCACAACGCGGGCCGCCGTGAACATATGGCGCTAACTATACCCTAGTCATACAATTCAAAGACAGTTTGCAAAGAAACGCTGCAACCGGAGGAACCATGGCATATCCCGTATTTGACCTACACTGCGACACCGCCGACCGCATCGGCTGGGCCACGCTCGATCTCGACCTGCGCTTTACCGCCGGCACCGACGGTTATTTCCCCGGCGACGAAACGCATCCGCAAGATTTCGACCTCATCGAGGGCAACGCCTGCGCCATCTCGCTCGCAAAGATCGGCAACACGCCGTGGGCACAGTGCTTCGCCACGTTTGTCCCCGACGAGATTCCCACCGCCCACGCCGCGCGCTTCCAGGCGCAGATCATGGCGCACATGAGCGGCCAGGCAATGCTCAACCACGACCGCATGGTCAACGTACGCAGCGCGGCAGACATTCGCCCTGCGCTCAAGGACGGCAAGGTCGCTTGCATCCACACCATCGAAAACGCGACGTTCTTTGCCGAAGACCCCGCGCTGATCGAGGTGCTCAAGAGCCTGGGCGTACTCATGTCATCACTCAGCTGGAACGCGCAGGGACCGCTCGCGAGCGGCCACGACACCCACGCCGGCCTCACCGCCGCCGGCATCGAGGCGCTTACGCAGATGGAGCACGCCGGCATGGTACTTGACGTCTCCCACCTCAACGATGAGTGCTTTGACGAGGTCGCCGCCCGCGCCACGCGTCCCTTCGTCGCCAGCCACTCCAACTCCCGTGCGGTTTGCGGCGCCAAACGCAACCTTACCGACGACCAGTTCCGCACCATTCGCGACATGGGTGGCATCGTTGGCCTCAACTACTGCAGCGAGTTCCTTTCCAACGACGCAACCGACAAGACCGCCGCAGACGTCACCTTCGACCAGCTGGCGGCACATATCGAGCACTGGCTCGACCTGGGCGGCGAGGACGTCATCGCGCTCGGCGGCGACTGGGACGGCGCCACTGTGCCCGCTTTCCTCTCCGATGCCAGCAAGATGCCCGAGTTCCAGAACATGCTTTCCAAGCATTTTGGCAAGACCGTGATGCAAAAGCTCTGCAGCGACAACGCGCTTGCCTTCTTCGAGCGTTATTAATTTCACATCCCTTGAGCGGGCCCGCCTTCCGCCCGGTCGACATGCCGGCCCGGCCCCAATCTGAAGGACCGCTTTTGACGCAGCAGTTTACGATTTCCGTATCCCGACCGGATGGGACGCCCATCCCCGTCGTAGTTACCAAAAAGCGCGTCAAGAACTTCAACCTACGCGTCACATCGAGTGGTGAGGTCCACGCCAGTGCACCGCTCGGCGCCAGCCGCGAGCGCATCGAAGCGTTTGTAAAGCGCAACAGTGCCTGGATTGTCAACCGACTTGCCCAGCGTGAGCGACGTCAGGCGACGGCGCGAGAGCCGCTCAGTCCCTCGTCCATCATTGCACTTTGGGGCAAGCCCATCACGGTACAGGATGCGCTCGATCACAACTTTGCATCACCCGCACCGCGACCCAAACAGGCCACCTTCGCAAGTTTTATGGGTACCGATAAATCGGATGAAAGCCCACAGACCAAGCGGCACGCAATCCTCGACGGCCTAACGTCCGGTGAGCTCCAAGCCCACATCGACCAGCTCTATACGTCCGAAGTCACATCGGCGCTGCGCGATATGGTGCACGCATACGAAATCGCAATGGGTGTCGCCGTTTCTCGCGTTTCCGTACGCAGCATGAAAACGCGTTGGGGCTCATGCACTCCCAAATCCGGCGCCATTCGCATCGCACGCGAACTTGCCGCCTATCCCATCGAATGCCTCGACATGGTTGTCGCCCACGAGCTCGTCCACTTGCTCGAGCCAAGCCACAACCAGCGGTTCCACGTCCTGCTCGACACATACTGCCCCAACAATAGAGCACTGTCCCAGCGGCTCAAGCAGCCACCCATAGAGACATATTAGTACCGGTTAGCGCACGCGCTCGATCTCGACACCGCAGCTTGCCAGGGGAAGACCGACGGGCGCCCAAGGCTTATCGAGCTTGATGCGCACACCAAGCAGCGAGGGATAACGGCGCAGCAGCATCTGGGCCGTACCCTCAGCTGCCGCCTCGATGAGCCTAAACGTATGCTCGCGCAGATAGCCATCGACATCGTGGCACACCGAGCCGTAGTCAATCGAGGCGTCCAGGTTATCGTGCTCCCCCGCAGCGCGCAGGTCGGCATAGAGCACCAAGGACACGATGAACTTCTGGCCCAGCGCGTTCTCCTCGGGATACACACCATGGTTGGCAAAAACCTCAAGCCCGTCAATGACAATACGGTCGGCATGGCGCAGATCGTCATAGCTCACGTGGGGCACCGCCGTTGCGGTGGATATTTCGCCCCTGCCACGGCGGGCGAGCTCGGCGCCTTCAGTCTTGGTTGCATTCTCGGGCAGCTTTTTGTTACTCATCGCGATCGTCTCCTTCGTTTAGAACCCCGACCGCGCAAACTAACTACACGCGAATCGACAGGTTCTTTTTATCATCGCTCCAGTTGCAAGCATTGCGCGCGGGGCATGCGAAGCAGGCGCGCGAGGCCTTGTCGGCCGCATAGAGCAGACGCTCAAGCGGTTGGCTGTTCACGCGCAGCTTTCGATGGCCCAGAATGGCCGTCTTAATGGCTGCGGCATCGGCCGGCTCAAACGCCACGTCATCGGGCATGCCGCCGAGAATTGCATCAGCGACGCGCTCGCTTGCAACATCATGGGATATACCCGATTCATACTGTTCATCTTTGCCGATATCGTGAAGAAGTGCCGTGGCGTAGATGACCTCGCGGTCAAATTCGAGCTGCTCCTCGAGATTCTTGATCCACATAATGCGAGCGACATCGAGCAGATGGTCAATACCGTGGCGGCAGAAGATGCGCCCCGATTCCAACTGCGCAATGTTGCCCAGGTGCCGCCGAAACAGCCCGTTGGCACAAATGTAATCAATGCGAGGCATGGCACCAAAGGGGGCCAGGCCCGAAGCCATGAAGCCGCGACGCGACGTCCCCTCATCGGTCTTCGATGTAAAGTCGTTGACGACCCTCATGCTATCGGCCCAGCATCCTAAAGAACCGCTCCTCGAGCGCGGGATCGGTCTCAAAGACGCCGCGGCGAGCGAGCGTCACGGTCTTGGTGCCGGGCTTTTGCACGCCGCGCATGGTCATGCACATATGCTCAGCCTCCATGAGCACAATCGCTCCCTGGGGAGCGAGATAATCCATGAGAGCGTCGGCAACCTGCGCACACAGCTGCTCCTGCAGCTGCAGACGACGGGCATAGACTTCAACCGTGCGAGCGAGCTTAGACAGACCCGCCACGCGACCGTTAGGGATATAGCCGATCGCAGCCTTGCCATAAAACGGCAGCAGATGATGCTCGCACAGCGAGTAAAACGTGATGTCGCGCTCGATAACCAAGTCGTTCGAGGCGACGGCAAAGGTTTTGGACAGGTGCTCTTCGGCACTCTGGTCCATACCGCCGGCGATCTCACCATACATACGGGCAACGCGCGCCGGGGTCTCCAGCAGGCCCTCACGAGTTGGGTCCTCGCCTATGCCCTCAAGCAACAGCTTAATGGCGGCCTCGACTTTTTCCTGATCGACCATCTGGGCCTCACTTTTCCGATTTTGCGTTCGCGCTATGGTACCACGCTCTTCGGCATCGACCACAAGCTACATAGTATGGGTCGAATAGACCGGATCATCACGCCAAAGTTCAACCGCATCACAAAGCACAACGCCCTCGCGCTCAGCACGGTCGCGCGTAGCGTTCATATCGATTACACGCTGGTTACTCGAGCCCCTAAAGCGCAATGAGATATCGTACAGATCCTGAACAAACGGGCCATCCACCAACATATCGAGGCAGGCAAGGATACGGTCCGTGACCTCGGTATGGTGACGACCACCCGGCATAAGCTCCTCGAGCACGTCGCCGGTAAAACACCAAATGGTCTTTCCTGACCCCGCAGGATAAGCGGCACGAACGCGCTCGACAAACTCAACGAGTCCCGCCTGATTCTCGGGCTCCATAGGTTCGCCGCCCAGAATCGTCAGGCCGTCAATAAAGGGATGATCGAGGCTCTCGATAATCTTGTCCTCGACGGCACGATCGAACGGCTCGCCCGCAGCAAAGTCCCACGCGACAGAGTTAAAGCAGTTCTTGCACCCACGACGGCACCCGCTCACAAACAGAGAAGTACGAACGCCTTCTCCATCAGCAATGTCGAAATACTTAATGTTCGCGTAGTTCATAGGTAACTCTCCCGGGAGGTCGGGACATATCATCCCGTCCTCAAACATTCTCGGCCTTCGGCCTGCGAAACTGCGGGCGGGACGATATGTCCCGGCCTCATGCAAAGGGTAACTCAATGAACGAAGCGAACATCGAGTATAGGGTTCGAGGTCCAATAAAAACTTTGTTGCAGCTCAACCGCTATCGCAAGTAAATCGCAGCTGCAGCTCGAATTATTTCCGCTAAGAACTTCGAGGAGCGAGCAGGCCGCGCGCTGCATCTCAGCTACGTCAACTTGGCTGAACCGAGAGGGCCGCTTGGGCATTTGCTCGATATGAGTTCCGCACGCAAAGAAGGCCACTTAATGTGGCCTTCGTCTTGCGCAGGACTGTCCGAAATAGCGAGCAAATGCCCAAGCGGCCCTCTCGGTTCAGCCCCGGAGCGGTATTAGAGATGCAGCACGCGGTCGCGGATCTCCTCGGTTCGGCCCTGGTTCCAGAATTGAGTACCGATGTAGCCGCACGTACGACGGGCGACGTTCATCTTCTCCTGATCGCGGTTGCCGCAGTTGGGGCACTCCCACACCAGCTTGCCGTCATCCTCGACAATCTTGATCTCGCCGTCGTAACCGCACACCTGGCAATAATCGCTCTTGGTGTTGAGCTCGGCGTACATGATGTTGTCGTAGATGTACTGCATCACGCGAATGACAGCCTTGAGGTTGTCCTGCATGTTGGGAACCTCAACGTAGGAGATAGCACCGCCCGGCGAAAGCTGCTGAAACATGCCCTCGAACTTGAGCTTATCGAAAGCATCAATCTCCTCAGACACATGGACGTGATAGCTGTTGGTGATGTAGCCCTTGTCCGTCACGCCCGGGATGATGCCAAAACGACGCTGCAGGCACTTGGCGAACTTGTAGGTCGTCGACTCAAGCGGGGTACCGTACAGCGAGAAGTCAATATCGCTTTCGGCCTTCCACTCCGCGCACTTGTCGTTCATGCGCTGCATGACAGCCATGGCAAAGGGCGTGCCCTCCTTCTCGGTGTGGCTGTGGCCCGTCATGTACTTGACGCACTCATACAGGCCGGCATAACCCAGACTAATGGTGGAGTAACCGCCCACGAGCAGCTTGTCGATCGTCTCGCCCTTCTTCAGGCGGGCGAGGGCACCGTACTGCCAAAGAATCGGTGCGGCATCCGAAAGCGTACCCATCAGACGCTCATGACGGCACAGCAGGGCGCGGTGGCACAGCTCAAGGCGCTCGTCGAAGATCTTCCAGAACTTATCCATGTCCTGATGCGAGCTCAGCGCGACATCGGGCAGGTTGATGGTCACAACGCCCTGGTTAAAGCGACCGTAGTACTTGGGCTTGTTCGGGTCATAGTTCAGCGCGTTGGCCACGTTGTTAAATCCGTTACCGGAGCGGTCGGGCGTCAGGAAGCTGCGGCAACCCATGCAGGTATAGCAATCGCCGTTGCCGGCGGTCTCGCCCTTAGACAGCTTGAGCTCGCGCATCTTCTTCTCGGAGATGTAATCGGGCACCATACGCTTGGCAGTGCACTTGGCAGCCAGCTGGGTCAGGTAGAAGTACGGGGAATCCTCGTGAACGTTATCGTCCTCGAGCACGTAGATGAGCTTGGGGAACGCCGGGGTGATCCACACGCCGGCTTCGTTCTTAACGCCCTCATAGCGCTGACGAAGCGTCTCCTCCACAATCATGGCAAGGTCGTGCTTCTCCTGGGGCGTACGGGCCTCATTGAGATACATAAAGACCGTCACGAACGGCGCCTGGCCATTCGTGGTCATAAGGGTCACGACCTGATACTGAATCGTCTGAACGCCGCGACGGATCTCGTCACGCAGGCGGTCCTCAACAACCTCGCGGACCTTTTCGGGAGATGCGGAAACGCCGAGCTCCTCGAGCTCGCGGGCGACCTCGCCGCGAATCTTTTGACGGCTCACCTCGACGAACGGGGCAAGATGGGTCAGCGAAATCGACTGGCCACCGTACTGGGAGGAAGCAACCTGGGCGATGATCTGCGTCGCGATGTTGCAGGCGGTCGAGAAGCTGTGCGGCTTCTCAATCAGCGTACCCGAGATAACAGTGCCGTTCTGGAGCATGTCCTCCAGGTTCACCAGATCGCAGTTGTGCATGTGCTGGGCAAAGTAATCCGAATCGTGGAAATGGATCAGGCCCTCATTATGGGCATCCACGATCTCTTGGGGCAGCAGCACACGCTGAGTCAGGTCCTTGGAGATCTCGCCGGCCATGTAGTCACGCTGAACGGAATTGACGGTCGGGTTCTTGTTGGAGTTCTCCTGCTTGACCTCTTCGTTGTTGCACTCGATCAGCGACAGGATCTTGTCATCGGTCGTGTTCTTCTGGCGCTTCAGGCTCTGAACATAGCGATAGATGATGTAGTGGCGGGCAACCTCGTAGCAGTCGAGACGCATGATCTCGTCCTCGACCAAATCCTGAATCTCCTCGACCGAAACAGTGTGGCCCGCGTTCTCGCATGCCTCGGCGACGTTTTGTGCCGCGTAAACCACCTGGCGGTCGGTAAGACGAGAGCTCTCCTCGACCTCCAAGTTTGCGGCACGGATGGCATTGACGATCTTATCGATGTCAAAGACAACCTCGGTGCCGCTGCGCTTGATGATCTTCATCCTCTTGCCTCTTTCGCGTCGTAGTCTCATTGCGCTTCAGAGCCAAACGATGCCCGGCAGGGCGTGCCCCTGTCTTGCGGCGCCGTCGCGCAATCTGTGTTCTCGATAACCATAGTCCCTCATGCGGACAATCCTCGCAGCCAATCAAGGGGCTCAAAGATCTATCCAAATGGGGCGAATAAGGTTCTCGTTCTCTGTCCGCCATCTATCATACGACAAAGAGGCATCTATATCCTGTATTCTTTTTTTAGGTCAAACACAACATATAGTGTTTCAGCAGGTCAAAGCAATTAGTCATTTTGCAGACGCATTAATTATGAGGGGTTCTTGGCAAGTCGGTAAAACGTTACCAACACGGCTACCTGCATGGCAGTTATAAAACCCCCTTAGTCAAGCCGCCGACAAATCCTACCAAAACCAAGCCGCTCACGCCAAAAGAATCCAAAAGATTATGCTTGACCAACATGTTGCGGTCACGGTCGGCCAGAACGTATGCAATCTGCCGGCACCTCTACGGGGACCTTGGATCAATATTTGGTGGCATATTTGACGGCGTGCTTGGTAGCAAAACAAAACAGCCCAGAGGACATAGCCTCTGAGCTGCGAACATTTGGTGGGCGTTAGAAGATTTGAACTTCTGACCTCTTCCGTGTCAGGGAAGCGCTCTCCCCCTGAGCTAAACGCCCAAATGGAGCGGACAACGGGGCTCGAACCCGCGACCCCAACCTTGGCAAGGTTGTGCTCTACCAACTGAGCCATGTCCGCTTACGAGGATTAATCTTACGTGATGCCCGCATCCTATGCAAGAACTTTTTTTAAAAAGTTTTGCAACGCCCTCGCGAACCTCGCGAAGACATCAGCCACCACGGAAGGCGCGGGCAAACGCAATCTCGCCGCAAGAGACCCCTACATCTCACCGAGCATGATCCAGGCAGAGCTGTCCTGCGCGAGCCTGCCGTCTGCAAGCGGTGATGAGGTGAGCAGGACCCTGCCCGCCGGCAGCTCCACGGGTGCTGCGCCGAAGTTCGTCACACACGCCCAGCCGTTGTCGCGGCGATAGGCGATAACGCCGCCCTCGGCGCCCTCGGCACCATCCGCAAGACCGGTGCGCCCGTCAAGATCGAGCCACGCAAGATCGTTGGCGCAGCCGCGCAGCTTGCGCCGAAGCCAGAGGGCGTCACGATAGAGCGCAAGCATCGATGTCGGGTCCGCTTCTTCCCTATCGGCAGCGTAATCGGAAAACCATGCAGGTTGCGGCATATGGGGCGCCGCATCGGCGTCCGCCGGCGAAAACCCAAACGATCCGCCCTGCGCGGGATCGTCCGCCGCCACCCACGGCAGGGGCACACGGCAGCCGTCGCGCCCCTTCTCACGCTTCGGTCCGCGCGTATTGGTCGCAGTAGGATCTTCGAGTGCAGCCCACGGGATGTCAGCCACCTCAAAAAGGCCGAGCTCCTCACCCTGATACACGTATGCCGAGCCCGGAAGCGCCAGTTCAAGCAAAAGGGCCGCCCGCGCGCGGCGCTCGCCGAGTTCACGGTCCTCGTCATAAGACGACCCGTCGCGTAAGAGCCAGTCGAGCGCAATCTGGTGGTAGCGCGTCGCCTTGATTTGCGGCAGGGCATAGCGTGTCGCCACGCGCGGCACGTCGTGGTTGGAGAGTACCCAGGTCGAGGCGGAATCGGATTCGACGGCTGCCTTCAAGCCCTTCTCGATTGCAGTGTGCATGTCATCATAGGTCCAAGTGGCCTTGGCAAACTCAAAGTTGAATGTCTGGCCAAGCTCGCTGGGACGCGCATAGAGATACTGGCGCTCGGGCAGCACCCACGCCTCGGCAACGGCACTGCGCGCCGGATTATAGCGGTCGAACACGCGGCGCCACTCGCGATAGATCTCGTGGACCTCATTGCGGTCCCACAGCGGATGGGTGCCGTCGTCAACCATGTCATCGCCCTCGGCGAGATGCCACCGGTCGAGGTCATCGCGGTCGAGATCCTTGGCGAGACCCTGCGCCACATCAATGCGAAAGCCGTCGACGCCTCGATCGCTCCAAAACGCCAGGACGTCGCAAAAGAGCGCATGAACCTCGGGGCATGACCAGTCAAAGTCCGGTTGCTCGGGCGTAAACATGTGCAGATACCACTGACCGTCCGCAACACGCGTCCATGCGGGGCCACCAAAGTTGGCATTCCAATTGGTGGGAGGCAGCTCGCCATGCTCGCCGCGACCATCGCGGAAGATATAACGGGCGCGCTCGGGCGATCCGGGGCCGGCGGCAAGAGCGGCTTTGAACCAGGGGTGCTGGTTGGATGAATGGTTGGGCACGATGTCGACGATGACCTTGATGCCGCGCGCGTGAGCCGCAGCGATCATGTCATCGAAGTCGTCAAGCGAGCCGAGACGCGGGTCGACATCGCAGTAGTCCGCCACATCATAGCCGCCATCGACAAGAGGCGATGGGTAAAACGGGCTCAGCCAGATGGCCTCGATACCCAGCCGCTCAAGATAGTCCATCTGCTGGGTAATGCCCGCGATATCGCCCAGACCCGAACCAGTCGAATCCTTAAACGAGCGCGGGTAGATCTGATAGATCGCGGCATCGGACATCCATGAGCGCGAAGAAGACTTTTCTGTAGCCATGGGGCGTATCTCCCTTGCAACGAGGTTATGCGAGATGCCCACGATGATACGCCCAAAGCGGACATTCGCGACAAACAACGCCACAGCCACGCCCCAAAACGATCGCCCCCTCTCGGGCTCGAGCCCATGCGATGGATACAAAAAAGCCCGGCTACCGTGGTAGCCGGGCTGTTGCGTTTGGAGCGGACAACGGGGCTCGAACCCGCGACCCCAACCTTGGCAAGGTTGTGCTCTACCAACTGAGCCATGTCCGCATATGTAAAACAAAACGGGCGCCGGAGCGCCCGGATGTTGCCTGGAGGCGAAGCCCGGATTCGAACCGGGGGTAAAGGCTTTGCAGGCCTCTGCCTTACCACTTGGCCACTTCGCCGAAAAAGGACCGCCTAAACGGTCCGGAAATGCAATGGAGCGGACAACGGGGCTCGAACCCGCGACCCCAACCTTGGCAAGGTTGTGCTCTACCAACTGAGCCATGTCCGCTTGCGGGTTATTAATTTACGCGAGTTGTCCAAAAGACGCAAGTACTTTTTTCAAAAAACTTGTCTGCCGCATGTTCTTAGTAGCTAAACGCGCTAAAGCGATTGGCTAGGCACACGATTCCAGCGCTCCGCTAAACAGCTTCACCATCTGTACGCGCGTGCCGGCGCCGTCCGTACGACGAGCAACCTCCACGTTATCGACGAGCATACGCATAAGCTTGATGCCACGGCCGCGTTCCTCGGATGCGACCGGTTCGCTCGTTTCATCGATAGAATAGCCGGCACCTCGATCAAGCACCTCAACCACAACGCGATCGCCATAGGCCTGAACCGTCAGGACGCACCCGATACCGCCCGCATGGTCATAGGCATTACCCAGCGCCTCCCCCGACGCCAATGCGACATCGTAGCGCTCGTCACGGCGCAACGGAAGCGATTCAAGGAGTTCGGCGATGCGATGTCGGTAGTATGGAAGATTCTCGATACCCTGACGGACCTCAACGCTCTTACTCCAGCGAGGCAGCTCCCCCACCGGAATGGCGGGAATAGACTCCCGTGCCGGCCCCGCGACATGAAGGATATCGACAAGACGAGCAATCTCCAAAAAGCGAACGACTTCACCCGATGCATTGACGAGCGAAAGCAGGCCTTCTCGCCTCATGACCTCACGAGCGACCGTAAGCAGGAATGCCACGGCCGTCGAATCGATAAAGCTAACAGCCTGACAGTTGATGACGACACGACGCACGCCGCGGCCAATCAAAGCATCCAACCGCCGACGCAGCGCAGGCACCGTGGCGATGTCGATATCGCCTGGTGGCGTCAAAACCGCTATGTCATTCCACTCATTCATACGACCATGGTTCCCCAAAAAAGCCCACTCGATGCATTCGTTTCCCCAACCGTACGGATTCAGCCCGCCCAGCGTCGTCTATGAACGACCCCGTAAAAACTCAAGGGACACCAATGCAATGTCATCGTCCAGCGCCGATTCGGTAAATCGGTCAAGCTCGCCCAAGACCTTGCCGCAGATTCCCGATACGCCCTCACCCGAGACAGAGAGCAGAAGGTCACGAAGGCGCTGCTCACCAAAGAACGCTCCGGTGCGGTCGCGGGCCTCAATCGTTCCGTCCGTATACATGAAGAGCATGTCGCCAGGAGCGAACGTAAACACGCCTGTCTCGTACACCATGCTCTCAAAGGCACCGATTACGCCCGATTGGCATCCAAGCAGCTCGACCTCTCCCCCACGGGCCTCGCCACCACCCAGCGGCATCGACTCTGGCCTAATGACCATGGTCGGAGGATGGCCCGCCGAACAATACGTTGCGCGTCCGGCTTTAAGGTCAATCTTGGCGATAAAGGCCGTCACGAACGTCTCGACCCTCGAAAAGCCCATGAGCATGCTGTTAAGGGAGCGTGCCATGCGGGCCGGGCCAGCGCCCTCCCAGGCATATGCCGTCAGGGCCGTCTTGACGAGCGCGGACGTCGATGCGGCCTCAATGCCTTTGCCAGACACATCACCCAAAATCATGACGGCGCAGTCGTCGGGAAGTCGGATGAGCGTATAGAAATCGCCGCCGACCAACGCCGAGTTCGTGGCCGACAGGTACACCGAATCGGTTGCGATACCCGGAACATCCCCCAGGGAATTTCTCATGCCGATCTGGAGGGTCTGAGCGATATGGCGCTCCTCGCGCTTTTGAGATTCGCCTTCGTAGATCAGTTCAAAGTCATGCGCCAAGTGCACCAAGTAGTCATATTCAAGGTCATCAATCGGCTCTTGGCTACTATCACGAAGCAGCAGCGCGCGCGTCGTCGGGCTCTTCGCAACGGAAGCAGGAACAATCGCGTCGTTACTGTGCTTGCCATCACCCTCAGAGCGCGGGCGCCCCGCCTCGATGCCGGAGTCGACGTAGAGACCTTGACAAGGCAGACCATGCGCCCTAAGCCAGCCTCCCATAGGCATCGATTCGTCAACGCGAGTTATACGAACGTGTTTAAGGTCCTCGGCACTCGTACCGCCCAAAACAGATGCCTCAAAGCCATCAGGGCCAGCCCCCAGACGTGCCGCTGGCGCCGTCGTGGAAAAGAAAAGCTTCTCAGGGTCGTCCGGCAAGGCAACGCGACTGCCGCCTTCAAAATCTATGACGTAGGAATCCAGACTAGCGTCATACTCAACAGGGCAAAAATGGCAGTTAAGCATATTGCAGATCTCGGACGATACCGCCTGGGTAGCCGCGGCAGAATCGTCTAGAAAGGTAAACAACTCATCACGCAAGACATTGAGCGAGCGGCCAAGCTCGGCCGTGCGACGGGAGCGAAGGCTCGATGCCATGCCGACCAGCTGGATAGACAGGTAATCGCAAATGACCTCGAGCACATTAACGTCATAGGCAAGCGGTGCCTGAGGGCGTTTCCAACCAACTTCCAGCACGCCAAGGATCTGCGTACCGTAAAAAACGGGAAGACAGATCTCGCTGCGGTACGGAGGCATATCCTGCATACGCAACAGGTGCTTAGAACGATTGTCCAGGTCCATAAACATACCGGAGGCAGCCCTATCGCCCTCAAGGTCCTGTTGAATCGACAAGCGACAGGCACGCGACTCACGAAGAACATACGTCGGAATGCCAGCGCCATACGGCAAAAACTCAGGCAGGTAGCTGTCGTACAGCTCCTTGGAAACACCGCGAAGTTTAAAACCGCCGCTCTCAGAAAAATAGATAGCAGCACCCGAAGCATCGAGCGTTCCTACAAGCCGGTTCAAAACGGTATCAAGTAGGCTGGGCAGCTCATCGGAGCCCACGGTACTCATAATGACCGAGAGCGTGCCAGAGAGGCGCTTGTTAGCCACTCTAAGCTCCGAAAGAGCACGCTTGAGCTGACGGTCGTGCGAATACTGTTCTTCGATGCTATGGAGCGCCACCAGGACACGTGGCGCGCGGCGCCCAAAGATGCGTGGAGGCGTTACGGAGCCCGCACGAACCAAGACGGGGATAAAGGAGCCGTCACTCAGCTTGAGCATCAGTTCGTTCTCGGAGCCATCAGTTTCAAATGGCAGACGATGTTCCGTCGCACGTTCAAAAGCGGACGAGTACAGGACGTCTTTAACATCTCCACCAATGACGTCGGCGCGTTCCTCGCACATCAAACCAAGTAAGCGATTATTCACATGCAGAATGGTTCCGTCGAGCTCGCAGATGATGACAGCATCGCTCGTGATCTCGACTAGTTGGGCAACGTCTGCCCACTCGTTGTGTTCAAGCGTTTCCATCGTGGACCCCGCCGTCTATCGGTAACAAAAAAGCCTCCGAAGAGGCTTCTCAAATGCGATGGTGTCGGAGGCGGGACTTGAACCCGCATGACCAAAAAGCGGTCACTAGCACCTCAAGCTAGCGCGTCTGCCAATTCCGCCACTCCGACATGCTATGTTGTTGATTCACGGTTCGTTTTGTTGGACCCGCGCGTTCAACGAGGAAGATAATAACCTATGATTCGAGAACTGTGCAAGCACTTTTTTCAAAAAAGTTTACGAATTTGTAAATGCGCAGGTAGATCCGTGTGTCCGGCCCCGAATCGGTGTTGCCTCCCGGCGCGTCCTCGGGCATGAGCGATATTTTGCTGCGCACTTCGTGCTGCAAAATATCGCTCCCCCTGCGGAATGCGCCGGGAGGCAACACCGATTCGGGGCCTGCAAATACGTACTTCAGGCACAGTTCTCAAACATGTTCTGGGAGCTGATATAAATTTAGTGGCTCGGCTTTGCCTAGCCCTTATATAAGGAGGCCGGAGCTAAAGCTCCGGCCTCGCTATCTTTCCCATTAGATTAAGTGAGCGATCAAGGAATCGCACCCCCTCTGCAGTGGTAACACAGGGCCCGTGCTGGACTTAGTTTTCAGAACATTCCGCACTGATATTTTCTGTATTGAAGACGTCGATGATGCACCCGTATACCATTGACGTCGACACCATCAGATGCGGACCGCGCGGTGACCC
>WGSQ01000200.1 GCA_014871605.1 Collinsella sp.
TGCGGCTCATCCGGTTCCACCGGGCCGCGCGGCAAGGAGATATATTGCCAGACCGCGAAGCCCTGTGGGACGTCAATTCCACTCTTCACAAGTCCTACACAATATATTGCTTTCTATAGGTAATAGAAAGACTGGTGCGGATCTTCCGCACGTATCAGATGATGACCCTTTGGTTCAGGAATATATAGAGATCGGTCACCTGTAAGTGTTTATCTACCCGCGCTTTTAGCAATGTAAACCGCGCTTCAGATAAAAAGAGGGAGCGCCGCGCACAACGCGACACTCCCCTAGCGATTCAAGAGAATCTATTAGGCCTCGAGAGCCTTCTTGGCGATGGTAGCCAGCTCGTTGAAGGACTCGATGTCCTCGTAAGCCATCTGAGCCAGGACCTTGCGGTCGAGCTCGATGCCGGCAACCTTCAGACCGTGCATGAACTGAGAGTAAGAGATGTCGTTCAGGCGAGCAGCAGCGTTGATACGGGTGATCCAGAGAGAACGGATCTCGCGCTTCTTGTTGCGGCGATCACGATACTGATACTGCAGGGAGTGCTGGACCTGCTCTTTAGCATGCTTGTAAGTACGCGAAGCGGCACCGTAGTAACCCTTCGCACGGTGCATAACGGTACGGCGCTTCTTCTTGGCGGCAACAGCGCGCTTAATACGTGCCATGTTCTATCAACTCCTAGACGGTAAAACGAAAAACGGGAACGCGAACTTAGGCGAGACGCGACTTGATGACCTTGCGGTCGGCAGCGGCGATCTCGGTCTCCTGACGGAAGCCACGCTTACGCTTGGTGGACTTCTTGCTCAGGATGTGGCTCTTGAAAGCCTTGGCGCGCATAAGCTTGCCGGTACCAGTCTTGCGGAAACGCTTCTTGGTGCCGCTGTGGGACTTCATCTTAGGCATGAAATACTCCTTAATCGGTTACAGAACACTAGTTACTTGGTATCGCTTGCCGCTTTATCCTCATCGAAGGCGCCCTTAATCGGGGCGAGCAGCATAAGCATGTTACGGCCTTCCATCTTAGGCTTGGACTCGACCGTAGCGTAAGGCTTGAGATCCTCGGCGAGGCGCTCGAGAACGTTAAGGCCCTGCTCCGGGTGAGCCATCTCACGGCCGCGGAACATGATGGTGATCTTAACGCGTGCGCCCTTCTTGAGGAAACGCAGAACGTGGCCCTTCTTGGTCTCGTAGTCGCCAACGTCGATCTTGGGTCGGAACTTCATTTCCTTGACCTCGACCTTGGACTGGTTCTTACGAGCAGCCTTGGCCTTCATGGCCTGCTGGTACTTGAACTTACCGTAGTCCATGACCTTGCAGACCGGCGGCTCCGCGTTGGGAGCGATCTCGACCAGGTCGAGACCCTGATCGTCGGCGACGCGCTGGGCATCGCGGATGGCGAACAGGCCGAGCTGAGAGCCATCGACGCCAATCAAACGGCACGAAGATGCAGTGATCTCGTCGTTGATGCGGGTGTCATCAGACTTAGCTATTTTCCCTACCTCCATTCATAAAAAAATAACCCGGCGCTTCTCAACAACCAGGTCGTACACATAGACTTCCTCGATTTGAGGAAGGGAATCTAAGTTGTATGACCAGTCAGCTGCTCATTGGCGCCAAAAGGTGGGAACCCTCGGGTTCCTCTTTAGGGCATTGCGGGAACAACGCCTTGCGAATAATAACACGTACAGCGCGTTATCACATTACGTACACGAAAAAGAGGCCTTGACCCCCTTGAACGCTCACTTGCATGTATGGTGCCCGAGGCGAGACTCGAACTCGCACGTTGTTGCCAACGGTGGATTTTGAGTCCACTGCGTCTGCCAATTCCGCCACTCGGGCACGCAATGCGTGAGTTAGTTTATCACAGCTTTCTACCGATTAGTCCGAAAATGGAACTTCGAGCATTTCGATAAGCTCAACCTTGCGTAACATCTCCCGCTTACGACATCCACGTCCGTCAACCGAGGCCTCGCCCATCTGGTTGTCATAGGGATCCTCGCGCATACCATCGAAAGCAGGCACAAATTCAGCCTGGAATCGATTGTTGGCCACCATACGCCACGGGTCGAGATTGCCAAAGTAGTGACGACGACGCCACTCCTCCCCCATCCTGCGTGCCGAGGAACCAAACGATACGTCGGCGTTAAGCCAACCGGTCTGTGGCGTATAGAACTCAGCCCAATCGTGCGGCCCCACCGAATCGGGCGCAACATACAGGCCGCTCTGCCAACGGGCAGGCACGCCCGCGATACGGCACATGGTGATAAACGTGAGCGCCATAACGCCGCAATCGCCGCGGAGCGCATGCGCGCCGTCATCAGCGATGGAGCCCAAAAGCAGGTACGGCGGCTGATAGCGATAGTCGATATACTGCGTCAGGTAATCATAGATAGCACGGGCGCGATCGAGCGGATCCACGAGTCCGTCAACAACACTGGCCGTCAGTTGCTGCAGATACGGCGTGAATGCGATGTGCGGACGGTCCTCGGAAATATCCTCGGTCAGAGGCGCGTCCATACGCGGATGAACCGGAAGTGTGCCACCGTAGACATCACAATAAGCAGCATCGATGTGATAACGATAGGTCACCGAGAATGAGCGTTCACTCGAAGAAGACCACGAGGCGGTACGCGCCGAAGCGTTCGCGGGAGCAACAGCACCCTCCGGCGTCATGTCGAGAATCTCGACCCGAGACTGTTGACGGCAGGCAGCCGCGACGGGAAGCCAAGCGCAAACGGTCTCCCCCTCCAGAGCGCCGGGGACAGACACGGACGCTTTAAGCGTAATGACGCGAGCCAATCCGTTTTGCGACTCCATCTCCTTGAGCATCTCGTTGCGCAGTGCAATTCCGTCCGTAGAATCGGGCCGCATGCCGGGAACCTCTTTGGGATATACGCGAAGCGAATCGAGGAAGTTGTCGAGAACGAACAGCTCACCATCGATAAAGCGCCAGTCAATACGCTTACGGTCAATCAGATCGTCAAACTGCTCCTCGGTAAACTCAGGCCACTCCTCGCGAATCATCGCAATAGCTCGATCGCGCGACACCGAAAAATGAAGCGGCGTCTCAAGCATGCGATACCGCTCGGCACGAACGCAGGCAGCAAGCGAGGGATCGGGATTCTGCCCCAAAAGACGATCACAAGCCGCAACAGCCTGCGTCAAATATCCGGCATCCTTGAGACGAAGAATCTCGGGCGGCAGTCCAATATCGAGATGACGGAAATCATCACAGCAAACATCAACAGAGCAACCAACAGGACCCTCGTCAATAACCTTCC
>WGSQ01000201.1 GCA_014871605.1 Collinsella sp.
GGGGGCGGGGGTGCCCCATTAGTAAACCGCCCGACCACTTTCACCCCAACCTCGGGCACCTGGGAAACCTTTACTAAGTTGCGGCGATAACACCGCCTTCATTTCCTGTAGTTGTTTTTTATCTCCTAAGGAGAGCGACATGGAGAACAAGTACGTCTGCTCTGTCGATATCGGCGGAACTAAGATCGCGACTGCCATCATGGAGTACCCGGCTGACGGCAGCGTGCCTCATCCCGTTTTTGAGGCCGAGGTTCCCACTGAGGCCCAAGAGGGCGGCGAGGCCGTCTTCCAGCGTATCGAGGCGTCCATCAAGGCTGCTCTCGAGGCGAATCCCGATGTCGAGGTCCTTGGCGTCGGCATCGGTGCCGCCGGCGTCGTCGATCCCAAGACGGGCGCCATCGCGTATGCCAACGAGATCATGCCCGGCTGGTCCGGCGTTCAGTTGGGGCCGCGCCTGCGCGAGGACCTCGGTCTTCCCGTTGCCGTCGTAGGCGACGTGCAGGCTCATGCTCTGGGTGAGGCCCACTGGGGCGTCGGCAAGGGCAAGTTCTCCGTCTTGTGTCTTGGCATCGGTACGGGCATCGGCGGCGCATATGTCGAGAACGGCCGCGTGATGCAGGGCTTCCATGGTGCTGCCGGTCATATGGGCCACATCGAGTGCTCGGCTGCCGCCGGCATTCCCTGCGCCTGCGGGCGTTCCGGCCATCTGGAGTCGGTTGCTTCGGGCACTTCCATTGGTCGTATGTACGATGAGCGCTTTGGCCGCGTCGACCCCAGCCGTCCTTCGGTCGGTCGCGACGTGAACGACCTGTGTCGTGCTGGCGACGCAAAGGCGACCGAGGTCATCCATGACGCCGGCTTTGCGCTGGGCGCCAGCTTGGGCTCGCTTGCCAATATTCTGGATCCAGAGGCCATCGTGCTTTCGGGCGGCGTAATTCACCAAGGTCCCGATTGGCGTTCGCAGACGTGGAAGGATTCGGTGCACGAGGGCTATGCCAGCCAGGCGCTCGATCCGCTCCAGGACACGCCGATTCTCATCGGGTCTCTGGAGGGCGACGCGCCGCTTATCGGTGCCGCCGAGCATCTTCTTGCTTCGTTGAAGTAAACATAACTACCAAGTGTGCCTTCTGAGGTGCCGCAGATTGACGTGAAAGAGGAGCGAAGCGTACTTCGGTACGCGAGCGACGGTTTGAACGTCAAGGTGCGGCGTCTCAGAAGGCTGTTGTTGAGAAAGGTTGAGTCGAACATGACCGTTGATCCTTTGATCCAGTCCCTGAAGGGTAAGCTCGTCGTGAGCGTTCAGGCGTATATGGGCGAGCCGCTTCGTACGCCCGAGACCATGGCTCAAATGTCTCGCGCTTGCGAACTCGGCGGCGCCGCCGCCATTCGCTGCCAGGGCCTTGCCGACATTGCCGCCATTAAGGGTCGCTGTGAGGTTCCTGTTATTGGCCTATGGAAGGATGGACACGAGGGCGTTTACATCACGCCGACGCTGCGTCACGCCCGCGCCTGCGTTGCTGCTGGTGCCGATATCGTGGCGATCGACGCCACCGATCGTCCGCGCCCCGATGGCAAGACGGTCGAGGATACCTTCCGTCCGCTGCACGAGGAGGGTGTGCTCCTGATGGCGGATTGTGCCACCATCGAGGACATTCGCCGTGCGGTTGATATGGGCTTCGACCTGGTATCTACCACGCTCTCTCACGGTGTCGCCGCCATCGACTGCACCATGGCCGATGGCCCCGACCTGCCGCTCCTGCGTCAGGCGACCGAGGAATTCCCCGGCCTTCCCATCATTTGCGAGGGTCGCGTGCATACGCCCGAGGAGGCTCGCGCCGCGATCGATGCTGGCGCCTGGGCCGTTGTCGTCGGCACCGCCATCACGCACCCCACGAGTATTACAAGTTGGTTCAAGGCTGCGCTTGAGGCGTAAGACAAGCCTCGTATCCGCTCGGGGCGGTATACTCAATAAAGGCAATTGACCGCGCGGGATCCGGGTTGCTGGGTCCCGCGCTTGTTTTCGGGAGGCAGCACATGCAAAAGGGAGATGCCATGGATGCGGCGGAGCGCTCGGAGCGCATCCCCGATATCGTCATCATCACCGGAATGTCCGGATCGGGCCGCACACAGGCCATGCACGTGTTCGAGGACATGGGCTATTTTTGCATCGATAACCTGCCTCCGCGTCTCATCGCCCAGCTTGCCGAGCTCGTCGGCATCAATACGGGCGTGGGCAGGCATCTCGCCGTCACCTGTGACCTGCGCAGCCAGGGCTTGTTCGATGAGCTGCTCGATGCCGTTGCCGCACTCGAGGAGCGCGAGATGAGCTGTGACATCGTGTTTCTCGAGGCCTCTGACGAGGTGCTGATTCGTCGCTACAGCGAAAATCGCCGCCGTCATCCCATTGCCAAGCCGGGGGAGACTACGGCCGATGCCATTCAGCGCGAGCGCCTTCAGCTCCAGGGCGTGCGCGACCGAGCCGATATGATTATCGACACGAGCCGTCTGCGCACCTCTGCGCTGCGCAACAAGCTACGTATGGCATTTTCCGAGCTGTCCGACCAGCAGCTCATGGACGTCCACGTGTTCTCGTTTGGCTTTAAGCACGGCATGCCCGTCGAAGCGGACATTATGATCGACGTCCGCTTCCTGCCTAATCCGTTCTACGATCCCGAGATGCGCACGATGACCGGTCTCGATAAAAAGGTCTCCGATTTTGTTCTGGACCATCCCAAGACGCAGGAGTTTTGGAAGGCTTGGACACAGCTGCTCGATACGGTGATGCCGGGCTATATCGCGGAGGGCAAGCCGCAGCTTTCTATCGCCATCGGCTGCACGGGCGGCCAGCACCGCAGCGTTGCCATCGCCGAGGCCACGGCACGTTATTTGGAAGGCGCCCAATATCACGTGAGCATCTCTCACCGCGACCTGTCGCGCGCCAACACGAAGGCATAGGCCTGCATGTCGTTTACCGCTGAGGTGCGCGACGAGCTTGCGCGCTGCGAACCCGAATGTGAATACTGTGACTTGTCGACGCTTGCCGCCCTCACGCGTGTGAGTGGTACGCTCTCGCTTACCGGCTCTGGGCGGTATCGTTTGACAGTTGCGACTGAGACGGGAGCCGTCGCGCGCACGATGATCACGCTGACGCATCGTATCCTTAAGCTCAAAACGGAGTTCACCGTCCGCAAATCTGTCTTGCATAAGGTTCGAAACTACCTCATCACCTTGCCTGATCAGCCAGACCTGGAT
>WGSQ01000202.1 GCA_014871605.1 Collinsella sp.
CACTCATGCGCGGCAAGGAAGAGAAAAAGGTCACCGTCGAGCTGGGCTCCGATGAAGAGCTGCAGAACCAGCAGCAGGACGACAGTTCGACCGACACCGGCAATGGCGGTATTACCGACGAGCAGCTGCGCCAGTACCTGGAGGAGCTGTTAGGCCAGCAGGGCCAGGGTCAGGGCTACGGCCAGGGCTACTAGCGAGCCGTTTCGCTCATACCGATGCCAGAGGGGCTGTCCCACCAACGCGGGACAGCCCCCCTTTTCTTATTGATCCGTTGGGGGCGGAGGAAAACGGATCACTTGTGGCTGGCAAGAGGCCTGGTTCGTAATGGTCTGGACAGTTAGTTCAGATACGTATAAATCTGGGGCAGCTTGGGATGCGTTTTGAGCAATTTTTGATTGGGATGGGGCTCGAATGGGTGTTTGGAAGGGAGAGTGGGACGTTTACATGGTTTCGAGGGGCTCAAATTAGTTGAAACAGGGGTGTTCGTGCCTGATCCAGCTCTAGGATTTATACGTATCTGAACTAATTGTCCACCCCGGTCTGGTGGCTGCCGATTCGGTGCGGTTCGAAAGGGCTATTCGGCCCCGTTGCGACCGGTGGTACTCTTGTATCCGTTTGAAATCGAGCGAAGGAGTGCCGCTATGGAGCAATCGAGCCTGTTTGGTGACGGCGTGGACATCGATACCGAAACGCCCACGAGCACGGATACCGTTGCGCCGACCGATGCCCGTGCCCAGGCGGCAGCGCGTGCGGCCGAGCTGCGCCACGAGCTCGATTACCACGCCTATCGCTACTACATGCTCGATGCGCCCGAGATCACGGACGCCGCCTTTGACAAAATGCTCGTTGAGCTGCAGGAAATCGAGGCGACCTACCCCGATCTGGTAACGCCCGACAGCTATACCCAGCGCGTGGGCGGCTACGTGAGCGAGCAGTTTACGCCGGTAACGCACATGGCACGCATGTATTCCATGGACGATGCCATGGATCTGGACGAGCTCGACGCGTGGCTCCAACGCACCGAGGATGCGCTCGGCGCCGGTAGCGTCACCTATACCTGCGAGCTTAAGATCGACGGTCTGGGCGTCGCGCTTACCTATCAAAACGGCACTTTTGTGCGCGCCGCCACGCGCGGCGACGGCACCACGGGCGAGGACGTGTCGCTCAACGTGCGTACCATCAAGGATGTGCCCATGCACCTGTCCGAGCCGGCGCTCGCCCACATGGGCGCCGATCGCGAGCGCACCATCGAGGTGCGCGGCGAGGTCTACATGCCCAAGGGCAGCTTTGTGCGCCTGAACGACGAGGCCGATGCCGAGGGGCGCGACCCCTTTGCCAACCCGCGCAACGCCGCCGCCGGCAGCCTGCGCCAAAAGGATCCCAAGGTCACGGCGCGCCGCGACCTGGCTACCTTTATCTACGCCATCGCCGATACCGACCCGCTGCATGTTCACAGTCAGCGCGAGTTTCTGGACTGGCTGCGCAGCGCCGGCTTTAGCGTCAACCCCAACGTGGCCCGTTGTGCCACGCCCGCCGAGGTTCACGAGTTCTGCGCCCAGGCGCTCGAGCATCGCGGCGACCTGAACTACGACATCGACGGCGTGGTCGTAAAGGTGGACAGCTTTCAGCAGCAGCTCGACCTGGGCTTTACTGCCCGTGCGCCGCGCTGGGCCATTGCCTTTAAGTTCCCGCCCGAGGAAAAGCAGACCGTCCTGCGCGAGATTCGCATCCAGGTGGGCCGCACCGGCGTACTCACGCCGGTCGCCGAGTTCGATTCGGTGACAGTCGCCGGCTCCACCATCGCGCGCGCCACGCTGCACAACATCGACGAGATCCGCCGCAAAAACGTGCGCGAGGGCGACACCATCATCGTGCACAAGGCGGGTGACGTGATCCCCGAGGTCGTGGGCCCGGTGCTCGATAAACGCCCGGCCGATTCGGTCGACTGGCACATGCCCGAGGTCTGCCCCGTGTGCGGTAGCCCCGTGGTCCACGAGGATGGCGAGGTTGCCTACCGCTGCGTCTCCATCGACTGCCCCGCGCAGCTCAAGGAGCGCTTGCTCCACTGGGTGAGCCGCGGCTGCATGGACGTCGACGGCCTGGGCGACGAGATCGTCGACAAGATGATCGCCGCCGGCTTGATTCACGACGTCGCAGACTTCTACCAGCTCACGGTCGATGACATTGCCGGCCTGGACACGGGCCGCGTGTACGCCAGCTCCAACAGCAAAAAGGGCGTCAAGAAGGGCGACCCCATTCCGGTGGGCCTCAAGACGGCCGAGAAAATCATCGCCGAGCTCAACAAGTCCAAGAGCCAGCCGCTCGGTCGCGTGCTGTTTGCCCTGGGCATCCGCCACGTGGGCAAGAGCGTGGGCGAGGTCATCGCCGAGCGATTCCTGTCGATTGACAAGCTTATCTTGGCGAGCGAAGAGGACATCGCCGAGTGCGAGGGCATCGGCCCCAAGATTGCGGCGAGCGTTAAGCAGTTCCTGGCCGTGCCCGAAAACCTTGCTGTGCTGGAGCGTCTGCGCCAGGCGGGCCTTTCGCTCGAGGTCGACCTGGGCGCCGCGCATGCGCAAGCCGCAGCCGACGCTGGCGTGGCAGGCGAGCTCGCCGACGCACAACCACTCGCGGGCCTGACCTTCGTGCTCACCGGCACGCTCGTCAACCGCACACGCGACGAGGCGGGCGCGGCGCTCAAGGTGCTCGGCGCCAAGGTTTCGGGCAGCGTGTCGAAGAAGACGAGCTATCTGGTCGCCGGCCCCAAAGCGGGTTCCAAGCTCACCAAGGCCGAGCAGCTGGGCGTACCCGTGCTGGACGAGGACGCACTCGAGCAGATCCTTGCGACCGGTGAGGTGCCGGAGGCGTAATGGATATAGAGAATCGTAATTGCTCACAGGCGGAAGGGCGCACGAAGCACGCTCAAGTGCAGGCAAAAGAGCGCCTGATGGCGCGAATTCGCATTGCGGAACGTGAGCGCTCGGCAGGTGTGTCTCGCGATGCTTTTGAGGCGTTGACCGAGCTGGAGACGAGGCTCGGTCTAGCCTAGCGATACAGGCACCGTGATCTGCGTCACGTAGGTTGTGGGGTCGTCGCTGATGATGTCGTCGATCAGGGCGATTTCGCGTTGCCCCGCTACGCTGCCAACTTGTCAAAAGCCCCGCGCCGGTTGAGCACGGTAAACGCGACAACACAGATGACTGCCGACAAAATCGATCCGCACGGCGAAGCGATGCCCATGGGAAACA
>WGSQ01000203.1 GCA_014871605.1 Collinsella sp.
ACCTATGACGTTCTGATTCGTAGTCAGACCCTCTATCCAGCTGAGGTAACGCCGCGACTTGTTGATTATTATGCACATGGACTGAATAAAGGTCAAGCGTTTTTCAAAAAAAGTTATTGAATTTGATTTTTACTCATTTTGACCACTTGATGCGATCTTCGACGCATCGCGATATAAGAAAAGCCTCCGTTACCGGAGGCTTTAAAATTCAATTGGTGCGGCGTATAGGATTCGAACCTATGACGTTCTGATTCGTAGTCAGACCCTCTATCCAGCTGAGGTAACGCCGCAACGCACGGATTATTATGCACGTGACCCCTCGATGGGTCAAGCGACAATTTGGAAAAATTTTACGAAGTGATGATTAAGATGCTCGCGCCTCGACCGAGGTTCGAATCCGTGCGGTGCCGGCGTAAAAGAAAAGCCCCCGTTGCCGGAGGCTTCAAGTTCAATTGGTGCGGCGTATAGGATTCCGCGCATCCGCTGCGCGGATCCGCACCGGCTTCGCCCGCCTGCCGGCGTGCTCGCCCGCTCGCTAAAAACGCTCCGCGTTTTCTTGGCGCTCGCGCCTCGACCGAGGTTCGAATCCATGCAGCGGCGACATAAAAGAAAAGCCCCCGTTGCCGAAGGCTTCAAGTTCAATTGGTGCGGCGTATAGGATTCGAACCTATGACGTTCTGATTCGTAGTCAGACCCTCTATCCAGCTGAGGTAACGCCGCAGCGCAAGACATATAAAACCACTTTAGCTTATTGGAGTCAAGCTCAATCTCAAACTTTTTTGTGAAACGCAGTTTTGTCATGCTGCTCCGCATATACCACCGTTCCCCGTACGATCGATTGGCTTTTCGATCACGTCAAACTTGGCATCAAGTTCCCTCAGGAGCGATCTCACCCGCTGGGCACAATCATAATCGGCAAACGAGATGCTCAGCATGCGCGCGACCTGGTTGGAAGTCCCAACTCCATAGAAGTGCTCCAGCGCCACAAGCCCCTCGTGCGTCACAAAGGTCTCGACCACATGCGGCGACTCCTCAAAGCACCATTGTGTCAACGGACCCTCACTCGTCTGCCGAACCACCAGGCCGCCCATGCCAGACGGCTCACACGTTACAAGCAGGTACTCCCCGCCCTCGTCGCTCTCAAACAAAACCACCCGATCATCAAACAGCTCCATCGCGTCCCCTTTCTCTCGCTCTTATTTAGCAAAAGCATAGCAGGTAGATGGCTGTATACAGAACAGTTGTTCGTGTGTTTTCTATTGAGCTGTCCGCACGGCATGGTATGGACCTGCGCACGAAATAGGGCGCCCCCGAAGGAGCGCCCTTGCATATCCCCTATGCAGCCAACTTACGCGACCGGCTCGATCTTCTCGAGACCACCCATGTAAGGACGCAGGACCTCGGGAATCGTGATGGTGCCGTCGGCGTTCTGGTAGTTCTCCAGAATGGCGGCCATGGTGCGGCCGGCCGGCAGGCCGGAACCGTTGAGCGTGTGCAGGTAGCGCGAACCCTTGAAGTTCTCGGGGTCGCGGTACTTGATGTTGGCGCGGCGGGCCTGGAAGTCGCCGCAGTTGGAGCAGGAGCTGATCTCCTTGTAGGCGTTGTAGCTCGGCAGCCAGACCTCGACGTCGTAGGTCTGACGGGCAGAGAAGCCCAAGTCGCCGGTGCACAGGCTAATCACGCGATACGGAAGGCCCAGCTGCTGCAGCAGGTACTCGGCCTCGGCGGTCATGCTCTCGAGCTCCTCGTCGGACTCCTCCGGCTTAGCGAACTTGACCATCTCGACCTTGTCGAACTCGTGCTGACGGATGATGCCGCGGGTGTCGCGACCGGCGGAACCGGCCTCCTCGCGGAAGCAGGGGGTGAAGGCGGTGTAGCGGCGCGGCAGGGTGTCGGCGTCGAGGACCTCGCCGGCGTGCAGGTTGGTGAGCACGACCTCGGCGGTGGGGATCAGGAAGTTGTCGCCCGAGACGTGGTAGGCGTCGTCCTCGAACTTGGGCAGCTGACCCGTGCCAAACATGGTCTGACGCTTGACGACGATGGGCGGCCACCACTCCTTAAAACCACGGCTGGTGTGCGTATCGAGGAAGAAGTTGATGAGGGCGCGCTCCAGGCGGGCGCCGGCGCCACCGAGAACGGTAAAACGGCTGCCGGAGAGCTTGTTGCCGCGCTCGAAGTCGAGGATGTCCAGATCGGTGCCCAGATCCCAGTGCGGCTTAAAGTCGAAGTCGAACTCGCGCGGGGTGCCCCAACGACGGCGCTCAATGTTCTCGTCCTCGTCCTTGCCGTACGGCGTGGCCTCGCAAGGAATGTTGGGCAGGTGAGCCATGAAGTCGTACTGCTCCTGCTCGAGAGCAGTACGGCGCTCGGCCAGACCGTCAATCTTCTCGTTGACGGCGCGCACGGCCTCCTTGGCGGCCTCGGCCTCGTCCTTCTTGCCCTCCTTCATCAGGGCGCCGATCTTCTTGGACTCGGCGTTGCGCGTAGCCTGGAGCTCCTCGACCTCGGTGATGACGGCACGGCGCTCGTCGTCGAGCTCAAAGAACTTCTCGCGATCCCAAGACGTCTGGCGGTTAGCCATGGCGACATCGATGGCATCGGGGTTCTCGCGAACAAACTTGATATCAAGCATTAGATCCTCCGGCGATATACATTCCATTTAGGTTGCAACCTTGTACATGTATGGGCAAGTATATACTTATGAGCGTTTACGACCCAACTCAACTACGCAAGAAGGCACCCAATGGACGCAGTTTTTTCCTTTTTGTTTGGCACCCGCACCGGTTTTGCCATCCTTTTCGCCGGCGGCATCCTGTTATTTGCGATTCTTGCCTTTGTAATGGAGAAGCGTACCCATAAGATGTACGTCGACCGCGGACCCAAGTCCGAGGATGAAGAAGACAGCTTCTGGGACTAACCTGCCAAAAAGGGACAGGTTTATTTTGGTCGGTTTTATCTGGGCAAACGCAAGCGCCCCGCAACTGGAATTGAGCCAGTTGCGGGGCGCTTTTCACTAAAAGGACAAAACCGCAGGAAAAACCTGCCAAAATAAACCTGTCCCTAAATGGCAGGTTTTACTGGAGAGTTGCGTCGATGGCCTTGACCAGGGCGCTGCGCATGCCGGCATCCTCGAGCGCGATGACGCCCTTGATGGTGGCACCGCCGGGCGAGCATACGGCATCCTTCATCGCCGCAGGATGCTGGCCAGTTGCAAGCTGCAGCTTTGCCGTACCCA
>WGSQ01000204.1 GCA_014871605.1 Collinsella sp.
CGTCGGAGTTGCGCACGGTGGACAGGCGGTGTGCGATGACAAACGTCGTGCGGCCCTCCATGAGCTTATCCATGCCAGCCTGCACGATGGCCTCGGTGCGGGTGTCGATGCTCGATGTGGCCTCGTCCAGAATCATTGCCGGCGGATCGGCGACGGCGGCGCGTGCGATCGAAATCAGCTGGCGCTGGCCCTGCGACAGCTGCGCGCCGTTGCCGGTGAGCATCGTGTCGTAGCCGTCGGGCAGGCGGGTGATAAAGTCGTCCGCGCCCGCGAGCTTTGCCGCCGCGATGCACTCCTCGTCGGTCGCATCCAGGTTGCCGTAGCGGATGTTATCCATCACGGTGCCGGTGAACAGGTTCACGTCCTGCAGCACGACGCCCAGCGAGCGGCGCAGATCGGCCTTGCGGATCTTGTTGACGTTGATGCCGTCGTAGCGAATCTTGCCGTCGGCGATGTCATAGAAGCGGTTGATGAGGTTGGTGATGGTCGTCTTACCGGCACCGGTGGCGCCGACAAACGCGACCTTCTGGCCCGGCTTGGCAAACACGGACACGCCGTGCAGCACCTCGTGGTCGGGCGTGTAGCCAAAGTCGACGTTGTCCATGACCAGGTCGCCGCGCAGCGGTACGTACTCGATCTCGCCGGTTGCGCGGTGCGGATGCTTCCACGCCCACATGCCGGTGTGGTGGTCGGCCTCCTCGAACTCCCACGTCTCGGGGTTCACCTGCGCGTTGACAAGCGTCACGTAGCCTTCGTCGGCCTCGGGCTTCTCGTCGATGAGCTCAAAGATGCGGTCGGCGCCGGCGAGGCCCATGACCACGGCGTTGATCTGCTGCGAGATCTGGCCGATCTGTCCGCAGAACTGCTTGGTCATGTTGAGGAACGGCACCACGACGGCGATGGACAGCGTCATGCCCGAGATGCTCAGGTTGGGCACGCCCAGCGCCAGGAAAATGCCGCCGGCCAGTGCGACCAGCACGTAGAGCAGGTTGCCCAGGTTCATAAGGATGGGCATGAGGATGTTGGCGTACATGTTGGCCTTCTGCGAGACCTCGAAGAGCTTTTCGTTGCGCTCGTCAAAATCGGCCTCGGCGGCAGACTCGTGGCAGAATGCCTTGACGACCTTCTGGCCGTTCATGACTTCCTCGATATGGCCCTCGACAACGCCGAGCTCGGTCTGCTGCGCAATAAAGAAGCGCGCGGAGTTGGAGCCGAGCAGCTTGGTCATAAAGGTCATAAAGGCGACGCCTGCCACAATGACCAGGCACATCCAAACGCTGTAGTACAGCATGATAAAGAACACCGTGACGATGACGATGGTCGTCATGAGCAGGTTGGGCAGCGACTGGCTGATCATCTGGCGCAGCGTGTCGATGTCGTTGGTGTAGTGGCTCATGATGTCGCCGCGCTGGTGCGTGTCGAAGTAGCGAATCGGCAGGTCCTGCATGCGGTTGAACATCTTCTCGCGCAGCTTCTCGAGCGAGCCCTGCGTGACGATGGCCATGGCGCGGTTCCAGAACAGCGAGGACAGGATGCCGACGCCGTAGATGCAGGCGAGGGTGGTCACGAGCTGTGCGATCTTGGGCTGCGCGGTCGTCCAGTCGCCCGACTGCCACGATTCGCTAATAATCTGCAGGGCGCTCTGAAGGAAGGTCGCGCCGATGGAGTTGATGATGGCGCAGAGCACCACGCCAGCGACGACGAGGGGCAAAAGCACGGGGTAGAAGCCGAAGAGCGTCTTGATGAGGCGCGACATGGTGCCGCCCTTGCGGTTGAGCGCGCGCTCGGCGGTCGTTGCCTTACTCATGTGCCTCGCCTCCTTCCTGGGTCTGGGCTTGCGTTGCGGATGCCTCGGTGTCGGCCTCGACGGCTCCTTCGCCCTCGGCAGACATCTTGTTCTGCGAGGTAAAGGTCTCGCGGTAGATCTCGCTCGTCTTGAGCAGCTCATCGTGGTTGCCGATCTGCGCGATACGGCCGCCCTCCATGACGATGATGCGGTCTGCATCCTGCACGGAGCTAATGCGCTGGGCGATGATGAGCTTGGTCGTGTTGGGCAGATAGCTTGCCAGCCCTGCGCGAATTTTGGCGTCGGTCTTGGTGTCGACGGCGCTGGTGGAGTCGTCCAGGATCAAGATCTTGGGGCGACGCAGCAGGGCACGCGCAATGCACAGGCGCTGCTTCTGACCGCCCGAGACATTGGAGCCGCCCTGCTCGATCCAGGTGTCATAGCCCTTGGGGAAGCCATCGACAAACTCGTCGGCGCAGGCCAGATGTGCCGCCTCGCGGACCTCTTCGTCGGTGGCGTTCGGGTCGCCCCAACGCAGGTTCTCGGCAATCGTGCCGCTAAACAGCACGTTTTTCTGCAATACCATGGCCACTTGGTGGCGCAGAGCGTCCAAGTCGTAGTCGCGCACATCCACGCCGCCCACGCGCACGGTGCCTTCGGTGGCGTCGTACAGGCGGGCGATGAGGTTTACAAGCGTGGACTTGGCCGAGCCGGTGCCGCCGATGATGCCGATGGTCTCGCCGCTCTTAATGTGCAGGTCGATATCGTCGAGCGCCTGGCGCTTCGCATGCGCGGAATACTTAAAGCTCACGTGGTCAAAGTCGATGGAGCCATCGGCGACCTCGAGCACGGGCTCGGCGGGATCGGCGATCGTGGGCTCGGCGGCCAGCACCTCGGTGATGCGGTGCGCCGATTCGTCGGCCATGGTCACCATGACAAAGATCATCGACAGCTGCATCAGACTCATGAGGATTTGGAAGCCATAGGTAAAGATCGAGGAGAGCTGGCCCACGTCGAACAGCGTGCCCTGGCTCGTGATGATGAGCTTGGATCCCAGGTAGATGATGATGACAAATGCGCCGTTGACGCAGATGTTCATCATGGGGTTGTTAAAGGCGAGCAGCTTCTCGGCGCGGGTGAAGTCCATCTGGACGTCGTGCGCGGCGGTGGCGAACTTCTCCTTCTCAAAGTCTTCGCGCACGTAGCTCTTGACCACGCGCATGCCGGTGACGTTTTCCTCGACGGACTCGTTAAGGGCGTCGTACTTGTGGAACACGCGCGAGAAGATGGGGCGCACCTTAAAGATGATAAAGAACAGTCCAAAGCCCAGCAGCGGAATGATGACCAGGTAGACCATGGCAACGCTGCCGCCCATGATAAACGCCATGGTAAAGGCGAAGATCAAGACCAGCGGCGCGCGCACGGCGATACGGATAATCATCATAAA
>WGSQ01000205.1 GCA_014871605.1 Collinsella sp.
TGGATCCAGCGGCGGAAGGTGATGCCGTTGGTCTTGTTGGAGAACTTCTCGGGGTAGATTTCGTAGAACGGATGAAGCTCGGTGTCCTCCAGGATTTTGGTGTGGAGTGCGGCGACGCCGTTGATGGAGAAGCCAAAGTGGATGTCCATGTGGGCCATGTGGACGGTGTCGTATTCGTCGATGATGGCAACGCGCGGGTCGTCGTGCTCGGCCTTTGCGATCTCATCGAGCTTGACGATAATGTCGGCGATGGCAGGGGAGACCTTCTGCAGGCTGGTGAGCGGCCACTTTTCGAGCGCCTCGGCAAGAATCGTGTGGTTAGTGTAGGCGACCATGGAGCGTACGATGGTCACGGCCTCGTCAAACTCGATGTCGTGCTTGGTGGTGAGCAAGCGAATGAGCTCGGGGATGACCATGGTGGGGTGCGTATCGTTAATCTGGACCACGGCGTAGTCGGCCAGATCGTGCAGGTTGCTGCCGCGCTCGATGGCCTCGTCGATCAGGAGCTGGGCGGCGTTGCTCACCATGAAGTATTCCTGGTAGATGCGAAGCAGGCGGCCCTGCTCGTCAGAATCGTCGGGGTAGAGGAACAAGGTGAGGTTCTTGGCGATCTCGGTCTTGTCGAAGTCGATGGAGCTGCCGGGTACCAGGCCGTCGTCGACACTCGCCAGGTCGAACAGGCGCAGGCGATTCTTGGCGGGCTGGCCATAGCCAGGCACGTCGATGTTGACGAGCTTGGAGGTGACGGCAAAGTCGCCGAACTCAACAGTGTAGGAGCGGTCGTCATCGATCAGGATATCCTGCTCGCCGAGCCACTCGTCGGGGACGGCCTTCTGCTGATTGTCGACAAAGCGCTGGCGGAACAGGCCGTAGTGGTAGTTGAGGCCCACGCCGTCGCCGGTCAGGCCCAGCGTGGCGATGGAATCCAGGAAGCACGCGGCCAGGCGGCCCAGGCCGCCGTTGCCGAGCGACGGTTCGACCTCAAACTCCTCAATCTTATTGAGGTCGTGGCCCGCGGCGGTGAGCTGGTCCTTAACCTCGCTATAGATACCGAGGTCGATCATGTTGTTGATGAGCAGCTTGCCGATCAAGAATTCGGCGGAGATGTAATAAAGCTTTTTCTTGCCATTGTTGAGCGGGCAGGCGGCTGAGCGCTTCTGCACGAGCTTAACAAGCAGTTTGTAAATGCGACGGTCATCGAGCTGCTCGAGCGAGATGCCAAAAGACTGCTCGGCAAGTTCTGCGAGATCGATACGGGGCATGTTTCCTCCTGTAATGGGTTGATTACATGTCTGCAATTCATAAGAAGCCCGCGCGAGGGGATTGGGGTGGCCTCGCGCGGGTAAGCAAGCGCGTCCGCACGGTGTGGTGGGTTCGGGCGCGGTGGCTCCTATTGGGGAAGCTCGATTTCGGCTTCCGACGGGATACGGAAGTAGGTCTCGGTCCAGTCGGTAAGCTTGTGCTCGAGCTCGCGGGTGATGGCACCATCGAGCATGCGCCAGGCCCAGTTGCCGCCTAGGGTGGCGGGGGTGTTGATACGCGCCTCGTTGCCCAGATTGAGCAGGTCCTGCATGGTGTAAATGCAGGTATCGCTCACGCTGGCGGCGATGGTTCGGTTGAGCGCGTCGGCTATGGACTCGCCTGCCTGCTGGTGGGTGTACAGGGCTGCCTGCTCGCGCTGACGCGGAGTGGCCGTACCCTCGAACCAACCGCGCGCCGTCTCGTTGTCGTGCGTGCCTACATAGGCGACGGTATTGGCGATATAGTTATGCGGCAGGTAGTACGAGTTGGTGCCCTCAAAGGCGAACTGCAAGATCTTCATGCCGGGGAAGCCCGAGTTGTCGCGCATGTCGATGACGCCGGGGGTGAGGAAGCCCAGGTCTTCGGCGATGATGGGCAGCGTGCCGAGCTTTTCCTCGAGCGTCTTGAAGAACTTGAGGCCGGGGCCCTGCGTCCACGAACCGTAGGACGAATCGGGTGAGGAGAACGGTACCTCCCAATAGGCCTCGAAGCCGCGGAAGTGATCCAGGCGGATGACATCGTACATGTCGAGGGCGGCGCGGATACGGCCCTCCCACCAGGAGAAACCGTCGGCTTCCATGGCGTCCCAGTCGTAGATGGGATTGCCCCAGTACTGGCCGGTGGCCGAGAACTGGTCGGGCGGCGTGCCAGCGACGCTCACGGGATTACCGGCGGCGTCGATCTTAAAGAGCTCGGGCGTCGCCCACATCTCGACGGAGTCACGCGAGACATAGATGGGCAGGTCGCCGATGATGAGAATGTCGCGCTCGTTGGCATAGGCCTTGAGGCGGCTCCATTGGCGATCGAAGAAGTACTGCGTCATCTGGTGGTAGAGCATACGCTCCGGATGGTCGGCGCAGACCTTGGCGGAAGCCTCGCCGCGGGTGCGGAGCTCCGCGGGCCACTCCCAAAACGCCTTGAGACCGCACTCCTCTTTGACGGTCATGAACTCGCAGTAGGGGATGAGCCAGTCTTCGTTGTTTTGGACAAAGTCGTCGAAGTCGGCCGGCTTGTCGGCGGCAAAGCGCTCGGCGGCGCGGTCGAGAATCTGACGACGGCCACCAAAGATGGCACCATAGTCGACATTGCTGGGGTCGGAGCCCAGGTACACGCCGTCGATATCGCGCTGCTCCAGATAGCCGGCCTCGATGAGTTCGGCAAAGTCAATGAAGTTGGGGTTGCCCGCACGGGCCGAGAACGACTGATAGGGCGAGTCGCCATAGCTCGTCGTCGTAAGGGGCAGAATCTGCCAGTAATGTTGTTTGCACGAGGCGAGGAAATCGACAAAGTCGTAGGCATTCCAGCCAAAGCCGCCGATTCCGTATGGTCCGGGCAGAGATGAGACGGGCATGAGGACGCCGCTTGCACGCTCCATGAATGCGCTCACCAACCTTCTTGTTGTGGGGTCGGCCTGCCGATGGGTGTGCAGTCCGCCTCCGATGTTCTGATTCGATACGCCTATTGTAAAACATGTTGTTTAAACATGTACAGGCAAGATAAAAAAGTTGGTCGATTTTCGGCGAATGGTTACATGCCATGAAAAAGCCCCGACCTCACAACGTGAGATCGGGGCAAGAGCGGTATGTAGGTTTTTTGCTACTCGGCGTCGGCGAAGCCGTTGGGGTTGTGGCTCTGCCAGTTCCAGCTATCGCGGCACATGTCCGCGATGTCGTAC
>WGSQ01000206.1 GCA_014871605.1 Collinsella sp.
AAGGGCGGGGGCGGGGCATGCCCCGCCTCTTACACCACATCTCTGCGCGCTACCGTCAAACGCCCTTCAAAGGGGGTTAGATAAATTGATTTTGCGCCCATTTTGCTCCGAATAGGCCGAAAAATATGACACCTCTTTTGCAGCAGTACTCATATTTGGCATTTTTTGCCCACAGGGTCCAAAACTATGCCCCAAAACACAAAAGGAGGGGCCTCGTAAGGCCCCTCCCTAGGAAAGGGGATCGATTTATTCCACAGCCGCAGATTAATCCTAGCCGCTACTCCATCATGTCGAGGACGGAGGGGCGCAGCTCGCTCTCGGCAGCCTCGGGATCGGTCTCGCGCAGGCGGTTGATGTAGCGGTTGTACCACATCACGGCAAGGCCCAAGAAGACAACCACGCCGCCAACGTTGTAGACCAGCGTCAGCCACAGCGGCTGATCGAGCGGAATGGTGCCGCAGATAAGCACGAAGCAGAAGACCACAAGCAGGAATGCGGCAACGACCAGGCCAAAGCTGCGCGAACCCATGCGGAAGCCACGGGGAGCGGCATCAAAGTTCTTGCGCAGCATAAAGTAGGCAAGCAAAATCAGCAGCGGTGGGAGCAGAGCGGTGGCAGCAGTCATGTTGGTAACGATCATGAGCAGGTCGTCGAGGTTACCGGAGCCCAGGGCCGGAATGATCAGGATGGGGACGACGATGGCGAACTGCAGCCAAGCAGCGCGGGCAGGAATGCCATGCTCGTTGAGCTCGACGATCTTGCTACCAAAGACGCCCTTGGGGATCTCGGTGAAGAAAACCTTGATGGGAGCAGAGGTCCACATCATGAGGGAGCCCAGCGTGGCGGCGAGAAGGATCAAGCCGATGGCGCGCGTAGACACTTCCATGGGAATGCCAAAGTGGGCAAAGACAGCGCCGAATACGTCGAAGATACCGGTGGAGATGGCAACGCCGCCCTCGGGGATGAACAGGTTAACCAGCAGCGAAGCGCCTGCATACAGAAGGCCGATGGTCAGGCCGGCGATAACGACGGTGCGCACGAAGGCCTTGACGCCACCCTTAAGGTCGTTAAGGAACACGCCGATAGACTCAGCGCCGCCAACGCCCTGGATGATCCAGGCAAGCGTAGCGAAGAAGCCCCACGCAGTTGCGAAGTTGCTCATGTCGGGAGCCATGTTAGCGGGAGTAGGAGCCGTAGCGAACTCAACGCCGCCAAAGGCAGCAGCCAGGGACAGCAGGATGAACACGGCGGTCAGGCCGAGAGCCGCGGTCGAACCGAAGGAGGAAATGGAGCCGATCCACTTAGCGCCCTTGGTCGAAACCCACGTGGCGATAGCAAAGACGACGATCTCGATAATGGTGATCCACAGCTGCGAAAGCTCGGCGTTGGCACCAAAGAACACGTAGCTCGCGTAGATGATGACGTTGGGCAGGACGGACGCAAAGAAGAACAGGTTAACGAACCAGTAGCTAAATGCCGTCAGGAACGCCCAGCGACCACCCATCGAGGTCTTAACCCATGCGTACACGCCAGACTCGGAGTCCTTGTTGAGGCCGACGAACTCGGCGGTAACCAGGGTATAGGGGACAAAGTACAAAAGCGTGGCGAAGAAGAACGACGGCGCAGCTGCCAAGCCGATGGCCGCGTTGTTGTTGATGATGTTCTTGATACCGAACACGGCGGCGACCGTCATGCCCAGCAGAGCGAACGAACCAATCGTTCCTCGTTTTTCAGAGCTCATAAGCCCTCCCAATCATCTGTTAAATGTCATCTAAAACCGTCCGAGCTGCAAGTGCAAACACGGACGGCGCACCTGCTAAGGGGAATGGGGGAAAAGGGAGTCAACAAAGCCATCCCCCTTAACGGCGCGAAGCAAACGTCCAGGCGGACGAATACTACTTGTTGGGGAAGGAATAACCTTCGACTGTCACGTGCAGTACCACGACGCGGGGATCCGCGGCATCGGCCACGACACGGTAGGCCTCGTCAATTTCGACGACGGCAACGCCGCCGGTGGGAATCGTCACGGTCTCCCCCGTACCCTCAAAGCGCTCGCGATCATCGATATCGCTGTAGGCGCGCGTACAGGTAAGATCGGCCTTGGAAGCCACCTCAACGGTCAGATTGCCGTCGAGCGGGGCGAGCACGGCATGGTAGCGACGGTGACCGACCAGGTCGGCGGTTGCGGCCTCGCGGGCATAGACCCACCAGTACACCAGCGAGTCGCCGATAGAGTACGCCACATCGTGCTGCAGTTCAGAAACGCCGTCGAGTGCCTGACCGGTACGCATCCACTTCTTGACGGACTTCATCTGGGCGTCGAAATCGGCACGCGAGTTAAAGATATGCATGACTTATGCCTCCTTAATGGGTGCCAGCGCCTGAGCCAGATCGGCAGACGTCAGCGGTCGCAGGGACACCTCAAAGCTGAAGCTCTCAAAACGGGTGCGATAGGAATCGAGCACCTCGGAACCCCAAGAGTTCGAGCCAAGGCCGAGCAGCTGGTCGTTGATGTTGACCGTAACCGTGTCGCCCGGGACAAGATCGTAGACATGCTTGGCGTTATCGATAGCCTCGCAGCTATAGGGCCATGCGGAGAACGAGAACGGATTGGAAGCGGCGTCGCTCGGACGCGTCACGACCAGACCGTCACCGTAGCTGGAGCGCAGGGCGACCCAGCGGGTACCCTCGCGGTTGGCGCAGTCCTGGGGCATAACGTAGGGCGTGAACATGTCGTCGACCGTAGTGCGGTAATGACCGACCGGGTTGGCGCGCAGCGAGTCCGGATAGTTCTCGCCCGGGCCGTGGCCATACCACTCGACGGCACGATCACAACCGGGAACCTCGAAGGAGATGCCGATGCGCGGGATAATGTCCGAATAGTCGCCGTAGGGCTCGCCGGAAACCTTGAGGTCGACGCGGCCACTCGGAAGCACGGTATAGACGAGCTCGACGCGCATGCCGAACGCGCGGACGGGAGGAGCAATACGCTGGCTCACGGTAACGACGACCACATTGCCGTCCTGCTTCCAAGTAACCTTGCGGGTAGACGTCTGCATCACATCGATGAAGTTGTCCTTCCACAGGGAGTCATACTCCTGAGCGTGGTTGTCGACGAGCGGATGCCAGAAGCCCACCTGAGGACC
>WGSQ01000207.1 GCA_014871605.1 Collinsella sp.
AAGTTGTTCCAAAAGATGAGCCAGGTGATTTTGGATCTGGGCGAGACCGAGAGCTGCATTATCGAAGGCCGTCTGTCCGATTACCTGTTGCGTAACAACCCCAACCACATTGCCGTGTTGGTGACCGCACCCTTTGAGGACCGCGTCGAGATCGTGCGCAAGAAGCGTGGCCTTAACAAAAAGAAGGGCGCCAAGCTGGTCAAGCAGCAGCAGAAGGCGCGCGAGGCGTTCTATAAGCGCTACAGTGCCGGAAAGTGGAAGATGACGAGCGGTAAAGACATCGTCGTCAACCGCGCCAAGCTGGGCCGCGAGGGTTGCAAAGACGTTATCGCCGCTGCCTACCGCTACAAAGTAGCGCAGCTCGAAGGCTAGCCGACCAAAACCACCACAAAGGGGACAGGCACCTTTGTGGTGGTTTTTGTTTTAGGCGGAGAAAGTCAACTGGTTCTGCCGGGAGCCGATCGCTCAAAGAACTCAAGGATACTCAAAAAACTCAAAGATACTCAAATAACTTAAAGATTGTAGGGGCATAATTAAGTTGTATGAGTTCAAGGGAGGCTTTATGGCGGCACCGACGGCGTACAGGCAGACAAATCCATTCACTCCGATGTTCGGACGTGTACCGGCGTATATGGCCGGCCGTGAGCAAATCATCGATGATATGGTGCTGGCGTTTGAAAATGACGATTCCGATCCCAATCTTTGCTCGGTTTTCTATGGTGCGCGTGGTACAGGTAAAACGGCGCTTTTGGCATATCTGTCGTATCGCGCCCAGCAAGAGGGTTGGATTACAGCGAATGTGACGGCCTCGGAGGGGATGCTCGAAGACATTTTGCAGCGCCTCAACGAATCAGCCGCCCATCTGATCGAAAAGCCCGCTTCTAGGCGTGTGAACAGCGTCGGCATTGCCCCCGTAGGAAGCATGAGCTGGGAAAACATCGATATTGAATTTGAGGGCGCTAACTGGCGTACTAAGATGAACGCTTTGTTTGCTCAGCTTGAAGCGACTGACACCGGGGTGCTTATCGCCGTTGACGAAGTGGATGCATCATTTGCGCAAATGACGGAGCTTGTTACTACCTACCAGCACTTTTTAAGCGAGAATAAAAAGGTAGCTTTGCTTATGGCGGGACTGCCGTTTCGCGTGCTGGCGCTGCTGACGGGGAGATCGACATCGTTTCTTCGTCGTGCGGCTCAACATTCACTGGGATCAATTTCACCGACTGAGGTAAAAGAAGCGTTTCGACTAACGATTGAGGACGGCGGCAAGACGATTTCTGATGAGGCGATCGACCTCGCTGCCAAGGCGATCGATGGCTTTCCGTTTATGTTCCAGTTGGTGGGGTATCGGGCATGGAATGCTTCGCGCCAAGCCTCCGAGGTTTCTATTGAGGATGTCGAACGAGGCGCGAAACTTGCGCAAGAGGAGCTGGAATCGCGAGTTTTCGCTTCAACAGCGGCGGAACTTTCACGAGGGGACCTGGATTTTCTTCGTGCAATGAATCCGGTTGGGACGACGACCAGGCAAGAGCTGGCAGCGAGGCTTAAGAAGAGTTCCGGTTCGATTTCAACGTATAAAAAGCGTCTAGTAGAGGCTGGGGTAATTGAAGAACCTCTGCAAGGACGTTTTGAGTTTGCATTGCCAGGCTTCGGCCGATATATGGCATCGCTTTACTAGAGGGGCGTTGCTGCGAAAGATCGCTTCGTGTCCCTTTGCCGTCTCGATCTGTAACAATAAGCCTGCTTTTAGGGGCCTATCTGTTACAGACTGAGACAAGCTGGTAGAGTGACCTTCTGCTCCGCTCAAACCACCGCAAAGGGGCCTTTGTGGTGGTTTTTGTTTTAGGCCGAGGGGAAGGCTTTGGTGAGACCGGCGCGCGTTTGCGTGTCGGTCTTTTGGTAGATAGAGCTCAGGTGGCGCTGTACCATGCGCATCGAGATGCCGAGCTCCTCGGCGATCTGCTTGAGCGGGCGTTCATCCTGGGTCACGGCTATGAGCACGTCGACTTCGCGCGGGGTGAGAGCGTGGTTGACGATGAAGGCCTGGCGCTGTTCTTCGATACTCGGTGAGGCGAGCGCTTCCTCGGCAAGCTGTTGATGTTTGCGTTCCTGCTCAGTTTGGGGTAGGCGGAACAAGCCGGCTGCCACGAATGCCGCGCAGGCGGCGACGAGCAAAACGAGCGCACCGATCATGATGAGAGCAACATTGTCCGAGGTCACGAGCGCCAGCGAGATACCCGATGTGGTGAACGCGCATACGTTGTTGGCCGCGCGACCCATGCCGGCCCATAAGGCGGGCGCGCGCATGCGCGGTGCCAGCTGCGTAAAGGTGGCGGTAAAGAACGTGACAAAAAAGCCCGAGCTCAGGTAAAAGACGACAAGGCCCAGGTTGGGATCGGCCCCGGCCTCCACGGCCAAAATCGAAATGGTGGAGAGTACCGTGACGCCGAACATGATGAGTCCCATGTAGCGACGCTCGGCAAGATCAAAGACGACGCCGGCGGCCAGGCCGCTTGCTGCCAGAAAGAGGCGCGGCCATGTTTGCACGGCGATGGTGCCGTGGGCGTTGGAGAACGTGACCACGTTATCGAGAGTAGAGAACAGGCAGGCGAGAATCATGACGAGCGCGATGCTCCAACACGCCTGCTTGGCGGGGGCGTGAGAAGGCTCAACAAAGGGATTGATGGCGGGGTTCGCGGCTGTGTCTGTGTTTTGAGGAACAGCGCTGAGGGCAGAGATGGCGATCGTCGCTGTGCCGAGAACGATAAGCTCTGCGATACCGCCGCAATTGAGCAGGTTGACGGCGAACTGCATCAGGATGCCCGCGGCATAGGCCGCTCCCGCGCCGGTGGCGAGTTTGGGGTCATCCTGGAATGCCAACGAAAAGGCGTGGTGAGCAGCGGCACCCAGCAGACCGAGCCCAAAGAATGCCACGCAGCCCAGAATCTCGAGCACAAGCGGGGCCGTAGGGAACTGAATTTGCGTCAGGCCCATGATGACGATAGGGACGGCGGCGGCGTTGACGGCTGCTAGTGAGTGGCCTTTGCGCTGTGCGAGCCCGAACAGCGACGCGTACCCGATAAAGCCGAGCACGCTCGCACCCAGAATAAAGCCCTGTGCGATTACAA
>WGSQ01000208.1 GCA_014871605.1 Collinsella sp.
GTTGTAGGCGCTCGTAAAGCAATAGCCTGCATCGTCGGTGGTGCCGGTCTTGCCACCGATGTTGCCATCTTGGCCCAGCAAATAGTTATGCGTGTCCATGGAATGCGAATGGTCGGTGCCGTCGGCGCCCGTGACCTTGATCCAGGAATCCTCGCTCGCTACGACCTCGCGGATCGTGTTGTTTTTCATGGCCTCCTGCATCATCAGCGCTACGTCGTGTGCGGTTGAGTGCATATCGCCAGCCCACTCATCAAAGTCCAGACCATGCGGGTTTTCAAAAAGCGTGCCGGTGCAGCCGAGCTTCTTAGCGCGCTCGTTCATGGCCTTCACAAATGTGGCCTCAGCGTCTTTGGTCTTAGGGTCGATCTTCTTGCCCACATATTCGGCGAGAACGATGGCGGCGTCGTTGCCCGAGGGAATCATCAGGCCGCGCAGTGCCTGCTCCACGGTAAGCTCGTCGCCTTCGAGCAAGCCAGCGGTCGAATTACCCACGGTGGCTGCGGCGTTGCTCACCGTGACCTTCTCGTCCATCTTGCAATTCTCGACGGTTAGGATTGCGGTCATGACCTTGGTGATCGAGGCAATCTTGACCTGCTCATCGGCGCCGCGGGCATAGTAGACGGTACCGTCTTTGCCCATGACGAGGGCATTGGTCGCATCGATATCGGGCAGGTTTTCGGCCGAGATGCCGCGCGCATCGGCGGTTTTGCCGCAAACATTGTCGGTCGTGAGCACTTGGGCGCCAGCGACGGTGGGCACGCCAGCGGCAAGGGCGATAGCGCAGACAAAGCCGGCGGCAAGCTGGGCTGAGCGCTTTGCAAAAGAGGTGAGGGTCTTCACAGGTTTCGCTTTCGACGGGATGGTCTCTTCTGGAACTAGAGTATATCGTTTGTCGTCGTCGGCGATCATCGCGTGCGTGCGTGGCCCACATCCGCTCCCGAACGGGCACAAGGGTGCTTAAGGCCGACTTAATCACCCACGCTTGTTGTGTGTGGCGTGCGTCGCCTCGGGCATAATGGAGCGCGAGAGGAGCACGCATGAACGAGTGCATACTGGTAGTTGATGACGAGAAGGCCATCGCCGACTTGGTTGGTATCTACCTTACAAAAGAGGGCTTTGATGTCCAGATTGCCTATAGCGGGGCCGATGCTGCCAAGGCAATCTTGGAGCAGGAGTTCGATTTGGCGCTGCTGGATGTCATGCTGCCCGATATCGATGGATTTGAGCTGCTGCGTACGATCCGTTCCAGCCATACCTATCCTGTGATCATGCTGACGGCGCGCGATGCCCAGCAAGACAAGATCGAGGGCCTTTCGCTTGGTGCGGACGATTACGTGGTTAAGCCGTTCCGCCCGCTGGAGCTCATCGCGCGTGTGCACGCTCAGCTTCGCCGCTACACCAGTTACGGTAGCCGTGCGCAGGCGGCCGAGTCGCCGACCATTCAGCTCGACGGCTTGGAGATCAACCGCGATGCTCGTTCCGTAACGGTGGACGGTTCACCGGTACGCCTCACACCCACCGAGTATTCAATCTTGCTGTATCTGGTCGAGCATCGCGGCAGCGTGGTGGCCGTGGAGGACCTGTTCCGCGCGGTATGGAACGAGGACTTTATGCCCGGCTCCAACAATACGGTGATGGTGCACATTCGCCACTTGCGCGAAAAGATCGGCGACGACGCACAAAAGCCGCGCTTTATCAAAAACGTCTGGGGCGTCGGCTACATAATCGAATAACGCTTTTCGCTTGTGAGGATCTTGATATGACAAAAGACGATAGACAAGCGTTCGAGGTGCCCGATCGACTCTTTGAATACGTGAGGTCGGTCGTCGACAACCGCGCGCTTGCAACGGTGCTGCTCTTTTTGCTGACCCTGCTGCTGATTGGCATTGATAACATCGCTGGAATCTTGGCGGTGCTGCTTGTCGGCTTTTTGCTGATCGATCGATTTGAGATCGTGCGCCGCTGCATGGTGATTGGCGGCGCCGCGTGGGCCATGACGTTGGCGATTGGCGCCATGGCGCTCGGCGGCATCGAAGGGCCGGTGCTGTTCGATGCCGGCTTTGTATTCAACATGCTTGGCTTTGTGCTGGCGCTTGCCGCGTGCGTGCTGTTCTTGTGCGGCCGTGCCCTGTACTACCAGGGCTACGAACAGGGCGAGCAGCATGCCGATTGTGTGCTGGCCGCTCGTATTCAAGATCGCCTGATCGATCACCCCGACACCTGGGACAACATTGACGGCGACTTCTTGGAGGTCGAGGGCGCCCTTAACCGCGTGCGTGACCGTGAGCGCAAGGTGCAGCAAGCTCTGCGTGACGAGTCGCATCGCAAGGACGATCTGGTCACGTACTTGGCACATGACCTACGCACCCCGCTTGCCAGTGTGGTGGGCTATCTTTCGCTGCTGCAGGAGGCTCCTGAGCTGCCGGTTGAGCAACGTACGCACTTTACGGGCGTGGCGCTCGACAAGGCGCACCGGCTTGATGCGCTCATCGAAGAGTTCTTCGATATCACGCGCTTTGACTTCCACGATATCGTGCTCACACGCGGCTATGTTGATCTGGGGTTGCTGTTGGCTCAGGTGACTGACGAGTTCTATCCCATCCTCAACGAGCAGCATAAGGAAGTCCAAGTTGATATTCGCGAGGACCTGACGGTGCTCGTGGATGGCGACAAGATGGCCCGCGTGTTTAACAACATCATGAAAAACGCCGTCGCCTATAGCTATGAGGACTCGACTATCACGATTGAGGCCGGGCGCCAAGATGATGGCGGCGTGCGCGTGCGCTTTATCAATCAGGGCGATCCTATCCCTGCGGCTAAGCTCAAGGTGATCTTTGAGAAGTTCTATCGCCTGGATGCGGCGCGTGCGACCAATCGCGGTGGTGCCGGTCTGGGCCTTGCTATTGCCAAGGAGATCATCGCGGCACACGGCGGTACCGTTGCATGTGAATCGACGCCCGAACACACGATATTCACCATCGAGCTGCCCGCCGTATAGCCAGCGTGCCCTTACAAACACTTGACAATGCGCTCACGTGCATATGAGCCGCGATTCCTACTATCGATACTGCTGAATTGATATCGATATGGAGGTATGCGGTATGACGGCTGCTGCGGC
>WGSQ01000209.1 GCA_014871605.1 Collinsella sp.
GGGGCTATGTCTATTCGGTTGCCTCCCGGCACATCGCGCCGAGGGCCCACAGCCACCTCACGAGCTCGGCGGCGGTGGCGGCGTTCGCCTTCGCCTGGGGCATGCCCCTGGCGAGCATCTCCTCGCGGCGCCGGAGCAGGCGCTCGGAACCCTTCCTCCCGTGCATCCTCACCTCGAGCGGGACGCCGCTGCCCTTGGGCATCAGCTTCGGTTGGTGGCTCGCCTGGACGTAGCTCCAGGACCCCTCGACTGCCAACCTCCTGACGAGCGCGTTGCCGGCCCCGCTGATCCCGCCGAGGCGCACGGAGTCCGCGCTCGACCTCTGCTTCGGGGCGAGGCCGAAGTAGGACGTCACCTGCCTGCCGGAGCGGAACCTCGAGAAGTCGCCGACCTCGGACGCGAAGGCGGCGGCGAGCGCGAACCCGCACCCCTTGATCGACTGGAGCGCCTCGACCTCGGCCGAGAGGGGGCCCGCCGCGACGGCGGCCCTGTATTCGGCGAGGACGGCCTCCCTCGTCTCGTCGGCCGCCTCGACCTCGCTCCTCAGCGCCGCAAGCGCCCGGATGCCGCCGTCGTCGGCGGGCCGGACCTTGTCGAGCCACCTGAGGAAGCCGTACGTCCAGTACCTCCGGGGGTTTCCGGCCGGCGTCGTGCCGCCGTAGGCGTAGCCGCGGCGGGCCAGGAACGCCAGGAGCCGCTGCTTCGCCGCCGCGAGCCTCGCGGTCGCCGCGTCGTGGGCCCCGGCGAGGTCCCTGAGCCCCTCGATCTCGGGGGACGGCACCCATACCGGGGTGATGTCGTGCGACAGTATCGCCTTGGCCATCCTGGCCGCGTCGTTGCGGTCGTTCTTGGACGAGAGGTCTGCCGCCGACCTCGGGACCCTGGAGACGGCCGCGACGACGCAGTCGACGCCGAGCCCGGAGAGCTCCCTCTGCGGGGCGAAGCCGAGGTAGCCGCTCTCGTAGGCGGCGAGCGACGGGCCGGGGAAGCCCGACATCCACTCCGCGACCTCGCCCCAGGGGTTGCCGCGGAACCTCCTCGCCACGGCCTCGCCCGTCTCCGCGTCGAGCGCGCAGACGGTGGTGGACCTGAGGTGTACGTCCATTCCGAAGGCGGTAGAATATCTAGGCACGGGAGCCTCCCAACCTCGTTGCGGCGCGGCTGCGCCTCTGGCACTTCAACAACATTGTCGCAGCCCCGACCCGCGGTCACGAGCGGGGGCTCCTGTCGTTTCCGTGCCCTCGGATTGGGTCATAGTGTCTGACTTATGCTCAACCTGCGGCGTTGTCTTGCTCCGGGGGTGGCAGTTGGGGACGTTCCTTTTCTGCCGGTAGTTTGGGACACTCCTTGTCAGGTAGTCATTGGGGACGTTCTTGTTTGACTAGTCGTTTAAGAACGTCCCCAACGACTACATGGGATGAGAGTGGATAATCTCCCGGTTTGAGTCTGCATTCAAGCTCAAAGTGGGAGATTATCCACTCTCATTTGTTCTGTGTCCGGAAATCCACGCTCGTTTCTACTCTGCCTACATTTGCAGGAACAGTTCGTGGAGGCGGGTGTCTTCGTCGAGCTCGGGGTGGAAGGTGACGCCGAGCTGGTTGCCTTGGCGGGCGGCGACGATGCGACCGTCGACTTCGGCTAGGGCCTCAGTGTCGCCGTGCACTTCGACGATGCGGGGCGCGCGGATAAACGTCAGCGGCACCTCACCGTCGATACCGCCTACCTGCCCCTTGGTGCGAAAGCTGCCGAGCTGTCTGCCGTAAGCATTGCGCTCAACGAGCACATCCATGGTTGCCAAGCGCGGCGTCCCCTTATCGTTGTGGGCGGCAAGATCGCGCGCCAACAGAATCAAGCCGGCGCAGGTGCCCAGGACGGGCATGCCCTCAACAATGCGGGTGCGAAGCTCATCGAGCATACCAAGCTCGGCAAGTAACTTGCCCTGAACGGTGGACTCGCCGCCGGGGAGGACCAGGCGGTCAAAGTTCTGCTGCAAATCGGCCGCCTGCCTCAGCTCGATACAACGTGCGCCCAGCTCGGACAGTCTTGCCTCGTGCTCGGCAAAAGCGCCCTGTACCGCCAGCACGGCGACCGTTTGGTCTGCATAATCGCTCATGTGCGATCCTTTCTGCTGGACTAGTGCCCGCGCTCCTCCATGATGATCTCGATTTCGTCGGCGTTGATGCCCACCATGGCCTCGCCCAGGTCCTCCGAAAGCTCGGCGATGAGCTTGGCGTCGGTGAAGTTTGCCACGGCCTTGACGATGGCGGCGGCGCGCTTGGCGGGGTCGCCGCTCTTAAAGATGCCCGAGCCAACAAAGACGCCCTCGGCGCCCAGCTGCATCATCAGCGCGGCGTCGGCGGGGGTCGCGACTCCGCCGGCGGCAAAGTTTACGACGGGGAGCTTGCCCGTGGCATGGACCTCGCGCACCAGCTCGACCGGAACCTGTAGCTGCTTGGCTGCCTCAAAGAGCTCGTCGTCGCGCAGAGCAACAACGTCGCGGATCTGCTTTTGGATCTTGCGCATATGGCGCACGGCCTGAACGACGTCGCCCGTGCCCGGCTCGCCCTTGGTACGAATCATCGTGGCGCCCTCGGCAACACGGCGCAACGCCTCGCCCAGATCGCGGGCGCCGCAGACAAATGGCACGTCAAACTGGGTCTTGTCGATGTGATAGACATCATCGGCGGGGGAGAGGACCTCGGATTCGTCGATGTAGTCGATTTCGATGGCCTGCAGGACCTGCGCCTCGACAATGTGGCCGATGCGGCACTTGGCCATAACGGGGATGGAGACAGCTTTTTGGATGCCCTTGATCATCTTGGGATCACTCATGCGCGAGACGCCGCCTGCGGCGCGGATGTCGGCCGGGATGCGCTCGAGCGCCATGACGGCGCAGGCGCCCGCCTCCTCGGCGATGCGCGCCTGCTCGGGCGTGGTGACGTCCATGATGACGCCGCCCTTGAGCATCTGCGCGAGTTCGCGATTGAGTTTGACGCGATCGGCCTTGTTGGTCTGTTCTGCCATGGTTGCTCCCTTGGTTGGCATGTGCATTGCTTGACGGAACATCCTATCGGGGAGCTGGGTATGGCGAAATACTCAGTTTTCGAGATAAT
>WGSQ01000021.1 GCA_014871605.1 Collinsella sp.
TTTCGTCGTCGGTCGTACCCTGTCCGGCAAACTCAATATCGACGGGCATGTGCTTCAGATAACTCATGTCGGGCGCAAAACGAGGGTCCGGTCCGCCTTTATGAACAGGACCGTGCAGAACAAACCATCCGTTTTCGGGCTCGAACCGCTCAACAAACGCAAGGCCGAGCACCTTATAGCCCACCTCGGTTGCAAATATGACTCCGACCGGAACGCCACATTCCATGCAGTTGAGCATTTTACGGTTATAGTCTTGGTCTCGAGAACCAACGGCGCCTGGCGCTTGAACCGAATACTTAATGACCCACGTGCCATCGTCCAAATAGAGCGGAGGCACATCGTTGATGCTCTCGGTTTGCCGCTGGCGCGCTTGTACCCCGCTACCCCACTCACCTGTATACTGATGTAGCACGTGTTTCATCCGGGCTTGTTGGGCCGGATTGTTCATGAGAGGGTCTTATGGCTGCTTCGAATCCGCCTAAGGGGAGCGTTTCTTCTTCGTCCATCAAGCCGGTTACGCGCAAGGCTGTGCGTTGCCAGCGCGAGGTCGCTTGGCTTGTCACGCAGGCGGCGGGCAGGCTTGTGGCGACCACTCAGGACGTCAATGCGCCTACGCCGAGCTTTGTGTTAGCGGCGGCGCTGGATTTTGTGCGCCAATTGGAGCTTGCCGCACAGGATGCCAGCGGCCACCTCGACTACCAGAATGTTATGGCGCCCGACCTGCAAACGTTCTGCCACATGGCCAAGTTGCCCGCCGCACCCAATGCGCTTTCGGACGCAGGCTACATGTTTACGCTTTCGGGCGCGGACCTTATCCGCGACATCTATGCATACTGCAGCGAGCTCGCCGAGCGCCACGTCTTTGACGCGGCTGAAGTCAAACCGGGATATGTCATCAAGCTGGTTCTTAGGCTGTTCTTGATGGACGGGTTCGGGGCCATGCCGGCGTAAGCCGAGTCTTTAGCATCACCGTCGACTGAGCAACAACCGCTTTACCTTAGTGGGCGCCAATTGAGGGTCGATTATTGGGTCGCCTCGTCCACTAACGCATTTATTCCACGCGCTCTGACAGTCGATACTTGCGGTTGCGGCTTGTCAACGGCGCCGTCGGCTCAAGCTCGCCCTGCTCAATGAGCGCATTGACGCGTGCCCTGACCTGGGAAACCGTGAGTCCCGTGCGCTCCGCCAGTTCGCGCGTCCCCAATTCGCCGTAGCGCTTGAGCGCCGTCATAATCAAGTCCCCGCCATGATCGACCGGCTCGATCTTTGAACGGTAAAGTACGACCTTGAACCGATCGAACCCCGGGCAGAACAGGGGCTCGGCCAGACCATGCGCGCGCATGGCATCGAGCATCATCGGGATGCCCGAGCCATTACCCTCAGCCGGCGAACCTGCGCCATCCGGCAGCGGGACAATCGACATGAGTTTCACGAGCGTCGCGTTACGGCATCGGGAGCTGCCGTCAAACAAGCTCTCGCGAGTCTTCCCTCCATAAAGGCCGCCGGGATTCGTCACCTCGATACGGTCGTCAAAAACGTCGACGGCGATCGATTGCCCACAGAACCGATCCCCGTATTCCCTGTGGATAACCGCGTTGGCGACTGCCTCGCGCAGGACCTCCTCGGGAATCTCCAGCGAGTCGATACGCGAGATGCCTTGGACGGTCGAGGTGCGGCGCAGGTTTTTGGCGACAGCCGCGACAGTATCCGAAATCATCTCGCCCAGGGTGCCCTCGCAGACTGTGCGGTCCATAAATCTTAGCGGTCCCGCAGCGCCCTTTTGAGTTCCCGCATGGACAGCCACATCAATGAAGAGCTTGGGATAGAACTGCTGAGGGTAAACGCCCGCGGCAAGGAGGCCGGCCTTGGTAACATTGCCCTGGAAGTCGAGGAGATTCAGGCGCTCCATCTTTGTCTTCTTGTCCGTCGCACCACGCATCGCTCGAGGCGTCAACGAATAGGCGCGTTCTATCGTGCGGTCGACCAGCGACTCGTCGAGATCGCCCACACTCGTGCCGGGCACCGCATCGCGATCGCTCGGAGTCGCTCGACCGTATGACGCCAATGCGAGCACCTCGGTCGATGAAAGCGGCACATCTTTGTCATCGATGCGTTTGTAGCTGCCACCTTGAGCGCCCCGCTCTATGACATAGCAAGGCTTGCTCGACGGGTCGAGCTCCTCAATCGTGATGACCAGAACCACGGTGCCCTGGAGCTCCACGCGCTCAATGGTGTATTTGGGCGGATTGGCCAGCTTTCCGCGACCGCCAGCATCGCCCATGCCCGCCACGAATTGGTTGAGCACTTTCTCGGTCTCAAAGTTTGCAACTGGGACAAAACCCGCGCGCTCGCTCACTCCGAGCACGATGATGCCGCCGGCGGTGTTTGCGAAAGCGCTGACCGTTTCCCATACGTCGCGGGAAAGCGTCATGGCGCTCTCTTTTACTTCGACGCTAAGGTCATCCGAACCCATTCGCTTTAAAGACTCGAGCAAACCGGCCAGCTCGTTTTCGTTCATCTGCACGTCCTTTCGCTCGGTTCTGCGAAGAATGCCGCGAATAGATTTCCTTCGTCTCTCAGTTATCTCTCGTCTTTCTGTTATCTCTCATATTAGAGAGGAGTGAGAGATGAAAGATAAGATGTCTGTCATCTGTTTCATTTAAACATGTTTTCGCTGGTAAAACAATCTATATTGAGACAATACCATGGTTGCCTGTCTCTTTGCAGCATTGTTATCTCTCATATTTGTCTCTCATCTTTCTGTTATCTCTCGTATTAGAGACGAATGAGATATGAGAGATGTGCGGGTGACGGATGAGCGTGGATTTTTGGACGGTCGGGAAATGAGGGTGGATATTTGGACGGTTTTTGGGCTTTTGGCAGCCGATTTCGTCCGAAAATCCACGCTCATTTGATGGGCGTCCGAATTTCCACGCTCGTGTGTCCGAAAATCCACGCTCATCCGGCAGATTGGTCGAGGGCCCCATATGGGTATACTCTCGAGGATTCGACTCGATTCGCCCCCGCTGGGGCGTCAAAGGAGACTGCATATGCCCACCACCTCAACCGACCCGCGCGCCGCAGCCGCTGCACTGCTGGTGCCCGGCACTACCTGCCACGGCTTTGCCGTCGAGCGCCGCGAGACCGTGCCCGAGCTCGACTCGGACGCTTACGTGCTGCGACACACTGCCTCGGGCGCTCGCCTGCTGTACCTGGCGTGCGACGACGAGAACAAGGCCTTTGCCATTGGCTTTAAGACGCCGCCGGCCGATTCCACCGGCGTGTTCCATATTCTTGAGCACTCGGTGCTGTGCGGATCGGCCAAGTTTCCCGTCAAGGAGCCGTTTGTCGACCTGATCAAGAGCTCCATGCAGACGTTCCTCAACGCCATGACCTACCCCGACAAGACCATCTACCCCGTTGCCACCACCAACGAGCAGGATCTGTACAACCTGATGGACGTGTACCTGGACGCGGTGTTCAACCCGGCCATCTATACCAAGCCCACCATTTTTGAGCAGGAGGGCTGGCACTACGAACTGGACCTGCCGGAGGGCGACGGCGACAGCAGCGCCGCGAGCCTGCACGAGGGCACGCTGCGTTATAACGGCGTGGTGTTCAACGAGATGAAGGGCGCGCTGTCCGACCCCATGAGCGTGCTGGACGATGCCGTCAACGCCGCGCTCTATCCCGACACCGCCTATGCGCACGAGAGCGGCGGCGACCCGCGCGCGATTCCCGCGCTCACCTACGAGCAGTTCCTGGACACGCACGCGCGACACTACAATCCCTCCAACTCCTACATCACGCTCTACGGCGACCTGGACGTGGACCGCGCACTGGCCTTTTTGGACGAGCGCTATCTGTCGCAGCCGAGTGCCGCGAGCCGCCGCATGGACGCTGCCGTTGCCGCCGGCGAGGACCCGTCCACGCTGGCGCCCAATCCGTTGGACGCGCAGGCGCCCGTGACCTGCGAGTACAAGCGCATCGAGATGGCCACCACACCCGAGAACGCCCTGGTGGGCCTGGGCCTTGTGCTGGGCAGCGCGCTCGACCGCAAGCGCACGATCGCGGCGGATATCCTGTTCGAGGCGCTGCTGGGCTCCAACGAAGCGCCGGTTAAGAAGGCCATTCTGGCCGCCGGCCTGGGCGGCAACGTGGTGAGCTACACCGCGGCCGAGAGCCTGCAGCCCTACGAGCTCATCATGCTGCAAAACGCACAGCCCGGTGTGGCGCGCGAGCTGCGTCGCGTGTTCCAGGACGCCTGCCGCGACCTGTGCGAGCACGGAGTTCCGCGCGAGCGTCTGGAAGCCATCATCAGCAGCAACGAGTACGACCTGCGCCAGCGTGACTATGGCATCGCCGACGGCGTGGCCATTGCGTGCGACGCGCTGAGCACCTGGCTCTACGATGACGACGCCGCGACGCTGGCGCTCAAGTACGGCCCGGTGTACGAGGAGCTGCGTAGCGAGCTGGACGGCAGCTATTTTGAGGACCTGCTGCGCGAGCTGGTGCTGGAAAACGACCACATGGCACTGGTCGAGCTGGTGCCGGTGGACGCCGCCGAGGGTTCGGAGGGTGCCGAGGCCGCCGAGCTGGCAGCCAAGCGCGATGCCATGACCGATGCCGAGCTGACCGACGTGGTCGAGCGCACGGCCGCGCTGCGTGCCGCGCAGGAGGCGGAAGACACACCCGAGGCCAAGGCCACGCTGCCGCGCCTGCGCGTGTCCGACATTGGCGAGGCGCGCCCCGAGCCGCCGCTGGTCGTAGACACGACCGCGCCTATCCCCTGCCTGCGCCACGGCATCCCCACCAACCGTTTGGCCTACGCCATGCAGTATTTCGACCTGAGCTGCGTCGCGTTTGAGGACCTGCCCTATGTAACGCTGCTCTGCCGTCTGCTCAAGCAGCTGCCCACGCGCGAGCATTCGGCCGAGGAGCTCGACAACCTGCTCGCCGGCAAGCTGGGCTTTTTGAGCTTTACGACCGAGGTCATGACCCAGCCCGACGTGGATGGCGTACGCCCCTACCTGCTAGTGAGCGCCGGTGCCCTGTCCGAAAAGATCGACGCGCTGGCGAGCCTGCCGCGCGAGGTGTGGTCGAGCACGCTGTTGCTTGATGCCGACGCCGACCGCGTGCGCGACGTGCTCACGCAGATTCGCATTGGGCTTGAGCAGGGCTTTATCAACAACGGACACTCGGCGGCGCTCGGTCGCGCGATGAGCTACAGCTCGCCTTCGGCCGTGGTGCGCGAGCAGCTTTCGGGCGTGGACTTCTACCTGTTCCTGCGCGATCTGCTCGAGCACTTTGACGAGCGCCTGGACGGCCTGCGTGCCAAGCTTGCCGAGCTGGCAGGCCGCATCTTTGTGGCCGATGGCTGCATGGCGAGCTTTACCGGCAGCGACGAGGACTTTGACGCGTACTGGGACGCCGCGGGCGACCTGGGGTTGGGCGCGGGTGCGGAGCGCGTTGCTGGCAGCGACGCGCTCGTGGTGCCAGCGCCGTGCGACCGCCACGAGGCCTTTGTCATCCCCAGCGACATCTGCTTTGCGGCAAGCGCGTGCGACCCGCGTCGCCTGGGCATTGACGTGACGGGCGCCTGGGCGGTTGCCGCCAACGCGCTCTCCTACGACTACCTGTGGAACGAGATCCGCGTGAAGGGCGGCGCGTACGGCTGCGGATTCCGCGCGGCCGGCGAGCGTCAGGCGGCGTTCTACACCTACCGCGACCCCGCAATCGACCCCTCGATTGAGCGCGTAGCGCGCGCGGGCGAATGGCTCGGCAGCTTTGAACCCGACGAGGCCGCCTTTGAGGGCTTTATCGTGAGCTGCGTGAGCGGCATGGACGCGCCGGTGAAGCCGTACGCGCTCACCAAGCGCCGCAACACGACCTACCTGGCCGGGCTCGATCCGCACGCACGCGAGGAGCGCCGCGCCCAGATGCTCGCCGCCACGCCCGGTGAGCTTCGCTCGCTCGGCGCCGATGTGACGCGCATCGCAGCCGCGTCGCCCACCTGCGTCTTTGGCGGCCGAGACGTCATCGCCAAGAGCAACGCCGGCCTTAACGTAGTCGACCTGCTGGCCTAGCCACAGCCAAGCAAAACCACCACAAAGGGGACAGGCACCTTTGTGGTGGTTTGCGAGTGGGTTGCTACTTGAGAAACGGGTTCAGCGTAGCTGCCAGCGGATTGAGCTTGTACATCCTTGCAAAGCACTCGCGACCATAGTCGGAATCGTTGCTCCAGCTACCCTGGTCGACGTCGTACTCTGCATCCAGACGAATCCACTCCTCCGGCTTGTTCTTCTCGTGCTTGTTACAGAAGTAGCGCTGGTACTCGACCTCGTGCTCAAACTCAAACTCGGCATCCGAACCGCGGCCGGCATACTCGTCGACCGACGTCAGGTTGCCGTGGTCGTCGTAATAGAACTCCGCATAGCCGCCGCGCTCGGAATCGATCCTGTCGAGCCTTCCGTCGCTGTACGAATAATCCACCGCGGCATACGAGTTCAGCGAGCCGTAATCGTTGCCGTGCGAGTCATAGGCCACAGGCGAGATACGCGAAATGTTGCCGTCCTTGTCATACTCGTAGCCCGCGGTGATCGTCCACCTGGTGCCCACAGTGTCGCCCTGACAGTCCAGCGTAAAGGACGTCACGCGATCCTTGTCGTATCCGTACGAATACACGACCGTCCGAGGATTGGCCGGGCTGGTATCGGTGTTGGTCACCATGTTGCCGTCCTGGTAGACATACGTACCCGCGCTCTCACCGTAACCCGCATGGGTCGTCTTGTTGATCAGGTTTCCGTCCGCGTCGTAGGTAAACGTCGTGGTGCTCGACGAATCGCTCATGTCGGCATCGCAGTCGATGCGCGTGACGTTTCCGTTGGCGTCGTACGTAAACGTGTTGACGTTCACGTAACCGCCCGCCAGATCTTCCTCAATCTCCGAGATACGATGCGACTCATCGTGCTCGACACTGTAGCTTACGCCGCCACCTTGCTTGACGGCAGACGTGAAGCCCATGACGTAGCCGTTTTCATCGCGCTCGATCTCGTAGATATCACCGTACTGGTCCGATTTATCGGTGCCTTCATAGGACACCGGCAGCCACAGCTCGTCGAGCTGCGTGTCCTTAATGCCGCTAACCTTCGTATCCTGCGGCAGTTCCAACGTGGCGAGCTTCTTTTTGCCCGAAAGATCAACGCTTTTGAGCTCCCCGGCATTTGAAAGGTCGAGCTTCTCGATGTTGTCGCAACCGTCCAGGTTAACGGCGGTGACGTTGCTCGCCGAGTTAAGCTCGACGGTTTTAAGGTCGCCGCAGCCCGAAAGGTCCAGGTTGACGAGCTTGTCGTCGCTGGACTCCACTGTAACGATATTGGGGAATGTCTTGCCCAGGCCCTGCGTCGACGTGACGCCGTCCAGCTCGACCGACGTCACCGCCTTGGCTTCGTCGCGTGAGATGCGGCCGTCACCGTTCGTGTCGTACTTGGTCGAGACAAGCGCACGCATGCCGCTGTCTGGGAAGGTTTTCTCGTCGATAGGCGTGGTCGCGATCTGCGTAAAGTAGAACAGCGCACCGCCGCCGGTGCCCGCCGCCACGGCAAGCACCGCGGCAAGGGCGATGAGGGGCTTCTTGGAACGCTTGCGCCGCACGGGCTGCTGCACGGGCACGTATTGCCCAGGAGCGGACGCGGCAGGCTGGGGTTGCTGCGTGGCCGCGACCTGGTCGGGTGCTACGGGCGCACCGCAGACGGGGCAAAAGAGGGCGTCGTCGACAAGCGGCGTGCCACACGAGCGACAAAACATGGCGGGCTCCTTTCGGTTCATTCCTTCCACCATGAAGGTAAACCCAAAAATGCAGCCCTTGTTGCGCAACATTCAGCCCAAACCACCGCAAAAGGAACGGGCACCTTTGTGGCGATTTGGGGTGAATCCGTCGCGTTTGCCCAAATAAAACCTGCCAAAATAAACCTGTCCCTTTTTGGTAGGTTTGGGAGATGAGGCTGGGATGGATAAGGTTGAGCTGCGGCGGGCGGTGATTGCCCGGCGCAATGCTCTTGATTTGGATGTGCGGGCGGCAAAGTCCGCCGCTATCTGCGCGCGGCTTGTTGAGCTGATGGAGTCCAGCGGCACTGCGGGCCAGCACACCGTTGCCGTCTATGCCGACATGGGTTCCGAGGTCGACCCAGCCGCGTTTGCCGCTGCGGCCGCCAAACGCGGCTGGCGCGTAGCCTATCCGTGCATGCTCTCGGCAACAGACGCCATGGCTTGTGGCCAGCGCATGTGCATGCGGGCAGTCTCTGCCGGCGATGCGTCCGAGGCCCCGTTTATCGCTCATCCCACGCGGGCCTTCGCGGCTACGGACATCGACAGCAGCCGCTTTCCTATCGTGTCTGCCGCAGCACTCGACATGATCGTCGTGCCGCTCGTAGCTTTCGACCGCACCGGCGCGCGCCTGGGCTACGGCGGAGGCTGCTACGACCGCTACCTGCCCATGCTCTCGCCCGCATGCCAAATCGTCGGCATCGCCTTTGACGAGCAACGCGTCGGCCACGTTCCCACCGATGCGCACGACCTGCCGCTGTCCCACATCGTCAGCGCCTAGCCGCCGCTGTATCGCACCCGCAAGATGAGCGTGGAAAATCTCCCACTTTGAGCCCCCTTACGAGCTAATAACGGGAGATTATCCACGCTCATTCAACAAGCGTCCGAAAATCCACGCTCGTCCGTCCGATTTTCCACGCTTGTGCAGCCAAACGCTCTGCAACTGCCTCAGCACGCACGCGGCACGCCGGCGACCTTGAGCTTGCGATCGAGCTTTGTCGGATCCCTTAGATCATCCCAGCACAAGCGCACAATCTTGCAGTTATCAAGCAGCGAAAGTCTCGACTCGCGCTGGCGCTCATCGAACTGCGCCTTCGCGAGCTTGCCCTCCTCCGCCGCCTTCTCGCTTTTAACGAATCCGTCGAACTCCCCGATAATCAGCCGGTCGCCCACGCGCCACAAGTAGTCGACGCGATACGGTCGTCCCGGCTCAACCGGGTCGAACAGCTCAACTTGCAGCTCCGGCGTCTGCCAACCGCGCTCGATCATCAGGGCACGCGCCTTGGACTCGCCGCCACTTTCCGACAGCCCATCGGCACATCGTGCAACCCTGCGCGCCGTCACAACGCCGCGACGATTCAGACCAAGCTTGTCGACAGTCTCAACGAGATGCTCCTTCGACAAAAGTTGCTCATGGAGCGCCGAATCCGCGATGATCAGTCCCTCGACAAACGATGCATCGACCAAGCAATCCGTAATCGTTTGATCGATATCGGTTACGGCGATATCCATCTGGGTGGCACGTGTTTGACGAGCATAGCGATGACGAATGACCTGAGAGCCCGGCGTCGTCGATTGGGCCGGCATCGCGGCGATATGGATGTGCGTCAAATTGGCATGCGAAACCGAAAAGCCATAGATAACAGCCGCCGTATAGGAGCAAAATGTCCAGTCGGGGTGCTTTTGCGCAAGCGCCCGCACCCGATGCAGATAACGCTGCCGAAACTTGAGCTCGGACCAGTATTCCGGACGCGCATACAGCCCCGGCATGACCGCTTCGAGACTTCCCGCCTCCGCCCGCCGCTGAATCTGCTTTGCCTCCGCCGCCGTGCGCGCGTACACGCAGCTCATCTGCTGTTCGCATGCTTTAATGTGACTTGCAAGCCTTTGATTCGCCGTCATGTTTCCCATGTCGCCTCCCAAATCTTGGAACGGCGCAAACGTACCAGACGGTTTCATGCGAAGTCTGACCAAATACCGTCCAGGCGCTGACCAAATGCTTGACGGTTTTGGACGTTTTAGGCTGATGTCTTATATCTGCAGGTAGGGCGGTTGTCGAGAGGTCCCTGTCTCCACATTTTGAGGCCTTGGTCCATCGGATTATCAGAAAGAAAAACCCGTCGAGATTCAAGACTACGCCAAATGCGACTTTGCCTCTGCACGCACCGTCGCTTAGCCGAGCCATCGGCATCTACATGCCTAAAAAATGAGCGTGGATAATCTCCCGTTTTGAGCCTAGTTTCAAGCCAAAAGTGGGAGATTATCCACGCTCGATTTGTAAATGTCCGAAAATCCACGCTCGTCCGTCCGGATATCCACGCTCGTCACGCCGCCGGCACAGCAGCAGCCGTAGCCTAATGCTCCTCGCCGGCGCGGGCCAGGTCGTAGGGCGTGGTCTGGTAGACGTAGTAGTTGAGCCAGTTGGTGTAGAGCAACTGAGCCTGGCTGCGCCAGACGTTGCGCGGCTCGGCCGTGGGGTCGTCGTTTGGGAAGTAATGCGCCGGCACCTGGGGGTTGAGTCCGCGCTTCACGTCGCGCTCGTACTCCAAGCGCAACGTGTCGGTATCGTACTCGGGATGGCCAAAGACAAAGAAGCGACGGCTGTCGGTCGACTTGACGATGTACAGGCCCACCTCGTCGGACACGGCCACGACCTCAAGCTGCGGCTCGGCCTCCACGTCCTCGCGGCGCACATCGGTGTTGCGCGAATGCACGGCATAGAAACGGTCGTCAAAGCCGCGGACCAGCGGGCTTTGCGGCTTCACCAGATAATGCTCGAACACGCCACTCGCCTTTGCCGGCAGGTCGTACTTCTGGATACCGTAATGATGGTAGAGCCCCGCCTGCGCGCCCCAACAAATGTGCAGCGTAGAGTGCACGTGCGTGGTGGACCAATCCATGATCTGGCAGAGCTCGGGCCAGTAGTCGACCTCCTCGAACGGCATCTGTTCCACCGGCGCGCCCGTGATGATCAGGCCGTCGTAGTGGATGTCGCGGATGTCGTCGAACGTGCGGTAGAACGTCTCCAGGTGGCCGGCGCTCACGTGCGTGGCCTCGTGCGTCTTGGTGCGCAGCAGGTCCACCTCCACCTGCAGCGGCGTGTTGGAGAGCTTGCGCATGATCTGCGTCTCGGTGGCGATCTTAGTGGGCATGAGGTTGAGGATGAGCACGCGCAGCGGACGGATGTCCTGGTGCAGCGCGCGGTACTCGGTCATGACAAAGATGTTCTCGCTCTCGAGCTGCGCGGCGGCAGGGAGGGCGTCGGGGATGCGAATGGGCATGGATGCTCCTTACGAGTCAGTTGCAGCTATGGTACAACGACCGGCCCCATCCGCGCGAGCGCATCGCCCAGCGATGCCGTCAGCGGCCCAAATCACTCCAAAAGTAGAGATTAAGGCATGCCCAAAAATCTATGGCGCTTTAGCCTAGCAAAGTGACGGCTGGAGGCTACAATGGTTCGACGCGAAAAACTCGGCCGAAAGGATACATATATGTACCAGACGCGTAAGATCGGTGTGGTCGGCCAGGGCCACGTAGGAGCACATGTCGCCAACAGCCTGCTCATGCAGGGCATTGCCGATGAGCTGTACCTGTGCGATATCAACGAGGCCAAGGTGACGTCCGAAGTCCAGGACCTGCGCGACTCCCTTTCGTTTGTCCCGTACAACACCAAGATCGTCAACTGCTACGACCACTACGAGGAGCTTGCCTGCTGCGACGTCATCGTCAACGCCGCCGGCAAGGTCGCGCTGGCCGCCGGCAACCGCGACGGCGAGCTGTTCTTTACCACCGACGCCGCCCGCACCTTTGCCAAGCGCATCGTCGACGCCGGCTTTGACGGCATCTTCGTGAGCATCTCCAACCCCTGCGACGTCGTGTGCACCGAGCTGTGGCACCTGACCGGCTACGATCCCAAGAAGATCATCGGCTCGGGCTGCGGCCTGGACTCCGCCCGCCTGCGCACCGAGATCTCCAAGAAGGTCGGCGTGAGCCCCAAGTCCATCGACGCCTACATGATCGGCGAGCACGGCTTTAGTCAGCTTGCCGCCTTTAAGGCCGCAACCATCGCCGGCAAGAGCCTCAACGAACTTCAAGCCGAGAACCCCGACAAGTATGCCTTCGACCACATGGAGATCGAGGAGCTCGCGCGCAAGGGCGGCTATGTAACCTACCAGGGCAAGCAGTGCACCGAGTACGCCGTCGCCAACTCCGCCGCGCGCGTCTGCGCCGCCGTGCTGCACAACGAGCACGCCGTGCTTTCGGCCTCTACGCTTATGACCGGACAGTATGGCGAGGAGGGCATCTTCACCTCCCTGCCGTGCGTGATCGGTGCCGAGGGCGTCGAGGAGGTCTACACGCTGGACCTGTCCGAGCACGAGCTCGAGGGCTTCCACAAGAGCTGCCAGCACATCCGCGACAACATCGCCCAACTCGACTGGTGGGATGCCGAGGCCTACGACGCGAAGTAGGCCGCCGGCTGCCGCAACCTTGCGAATCTATGCGCGATACTAAGCGGGCCGCGCCGGAAACCCACCGGCGCGGCCCGCTTTTTTGACTCACGCAGTGCCCCTGCGAATCGAAGGTGAATACTTTTCCCGTTACTTAGTACTGCTCGATGCCCATGTAGCGACGAATCTCAGGGCTGTGGTCGAACACCTTTCCGCGGGCGGCGCGCAGCTCGCAGCTCATGTTGTAGAAGAAGATCGGCTCCAGGTACGAACGCACGCTGGCGGGCACCTCGCCCACGCCGTACTCGAGTGCATCGAGCACCATTACCGTATCGGTATGCGTGTTGAGGAACGCCAGCGCGCGCTCCTCCATGGGGCGGCACTCGCCCGATCCGAGCTGCACAAAGTAGAACACGCCGGGCTCGGTGGCCTCGAAGGGGCCGTGGAAGTACTCGCCGGAGTGGATGTAGCAGCAGTGCTGCCACTGCATCTCCATGAGCGAGCAGATGGCCATGGCATAGGTCTGGCTAAAGTTGGGGCCGGAACCAAGGATATAGAAGAACTTGTGCTGCTGGCAGAGCTCGGCAAAGCGATCGCCCAGCTCGGCGTTGACCTTCTCGCGGGCGGCGGGCAGCAGCGCATCCATCTGCTTGAGGCCCTCGTACATGTCAGCGAGTGCCTCGTAGCCTTCCTGCTGGTCGAGCAGCTCGGCGGCGATCAGAGCGCCGATGCCCTGCGGCACCTCGACCTGTGACACGCCCTCGCCCCACGGATAGACCCAGGTGGTCCACTTGCCGTTATCGATCTTGGAGCCCTCGCAGTCGGTGAGGGCAACGACCTCGGCGCCGGCAGCCAGCGCCATCTCGCAGCCGTCGACGACCTCCTGCGTGTTGCCGCTGTGGCTGCAGGCAATAACGAGCGACTTCTCGCCAAGGCTCTTGGGGGCCATCAGGCAAAACTCGCGTGCAGTGTAGACCGTCGAGGTAAACGTGGTGGCCTCGCGCTTGAGCAGCTCGTTAGCCGGCATCAGGTCGATCATCGAACCGCCGCAAGCGATCCAAAAGACGTTCTCAATCTTGCCCTTGCGCTCGATGATTTCCTGAACCAGATCATGTGCGTTCATCCTGGTTTTCCTCCTTGTGTGGCGGTTTTGAACGACGACAGCTCGTACCTGCGGTCGTTCTATGTTGTCCTATTTATAGCACGCACGACGACGCTCGTGAAGTCATTTCACCAAACTTGTTCTATGTTGTTCTATCTATGGACGTTAGATGTCGAACACGTAGCGCGAGCCCACGATCTTTTGGCGTCCGAGCAGCAAGGGCCGCTCGTCCGCATCGGTAAAGTACGCCTCCATATAGAAGAGCGGCTCGCCGACCGGCACCTCCAGCAGCGGGGCTGCCTGAGCATCGGCAAGCGCAATCTCCACGGTGCAGGGGTCGGATTTGAGCGGCGCGCGGCCCGAATGCTCGGCAACGAGCGCAAAGATGGAATTGTCCGTGAGGTCCTTGTCGGCAAGCGTCTGCAGATAGGGATGGTCGGCCAGCACGAAGGCGTTGTTCTCGAGCATGACGGGCACGCCGTCTGCCGTGCGCACGCGCTCGACAACGATGAGCTCGCAGCCGGGTTCCACCCCAAAAAACGCCGCGTCCTCGCGCGTCGCCGCAACCACCGTGCGCGATACCAGGCGCGCACCCGGCACCATGTCGTTGGCAGCGCAACCCTCGGAAAAGCTCTGAACATCACCCTTCTGGACAATCTTGCGCTTGAGCTTGGGCGCGCACACAAACGTGCCCCTCCCCTGCTGGCGGTTGAGATACCCCGCGCGCGACAGCTCCTCGATGGCGCGGCGCACGGTGATGCGTCCCACGCCGTAGTACTTCACGAGCTCCATCTCGGAAGGAATGCGCGAGCCGGCGGGGTACACACCGCGCGCGATCTCGCCCTTTAGGTCATCCATGACCTGTTGGTACAGCGGCACGGCGGGCACGTCAGTGCGGTCGGTTTTATCGTCGAATGCCATCGTTACGCTCCATCCCGCGCATGCTCGTACTCAAATTCTTCAATCGCCGCCATAAACTGCTCGCCAAAGGCGTCGGCTTTTTTCTCGCCAATGCCGTTGACCTGGATCAGCTCCTCGCGCGTCTGCGGACGCAGGCGGCACAGGCCGCGCAGGGCCTTGTCGGAAAAGACCATATACGGCGCCATCTCCAGCTCGGTCGAGATCTCCTTGCGGAGGGCACGCAGGCGCTCGAACAGCTCGGTATCGTCGCCAACGCGCGGGCGCTGATCCAGCTCGGCCTCCTCGCGCAGCAGATCGACGGCGCGGCAGGCGCGGGCCGAGGCCTTGCGCTTGGACGCGCGACGCTTAACGGTAAAGGCGAACGCCTCGTCCTCGACCTCGCCGGCACGCGGACCCAGTCCCACGACCGGGTACTGCCCCTGCGAGGTGGCCAGATAACCGCGGCCGCACAGCTGGCCGATGATGTCCTTGATGCGCCCGACCGATTCGCTCGACAGCTCACCGTAGCCGCGGTCCTCGTCCAGATGCATCTGGCGAATGCGCTCGGTGTTGCCGCCATGGAGCACGTCGGCGACCAGCGATTTGCCAAAGCGCATGGGGCGCGTGGCCACATAGCGCACGGCGGCGCGGGCCATATCGGTGACGTCCTCGACCTCGAACTGCGTGAGGCAGTTGCTACAGTTGCCGCAGCCCTCGGCGTCGTCTGTGGTGCCGCCCGCAGCAGCCGCAACCGCATGCTCGGCCGCGGCTTCGTCGCCAAAGTAGCGCAACATGTATTCGCGCAGGCAGCCGGTGGTATTGCAGTAGCCCTCCATCTGGCTGAGCAGGCGATAACGGTTCTGGAGCGCCCACGCGCGCTGCTCGTCGTCAAGCGCCTCGTCGGCCGCATCGCCGCGGTCGATCAAAAAGCGCCGCATGCGGAAATCGTTACCGTTCCACAGCAGATGGCAGCTGGCCGGGTCGCCATCTCGGCCGGCGCGACCCGCCTCTTGGTAGTAGGCCTCGATGCTCTCGGGCACGTTGTTGTGAATCACGTAACGCACGTTGGGCTTGTCGATGCCCATGCCAAAGGCGTTGGTGGCAACCATCACCTGGATGTCGTCGTCGATAAAGGCACGCTGGCTCTGGCGGCGGGCGTCGTTGCCCATGCCGGCATGGTAGCGCCCCACACGAATGCCGCTGGGGCCCAGTGCCTCGGCAAGCTCCGCGGCCAGCGCATCGACCGTCTTGCGGGTCGAGCAATACACGATGCCGCTCTCGCTCGAATGCGCGATCACATAGTCGCGCACCCACGCGGTCTTGGCCTTGTCTCCCATCTCCTCGCAACCAAAGTAGAGGTTCTTGCGATCAAAACCCGTCACCACGGTCGCGGGGTTTTGCAGGCCGAGCATCTGCTGAATGTCCGCACGCACGCGCTCGGTCGCCGTAGCGGTAAAGGCCGCCACGATAGGGCGCTGCGGCAGGGAATCGATGAACTCGCGAATCTGCAGATAGGCGGGGCGGAAATCCTGGCCCCATTGGCTCACGCAGTGGGCCTCGTCAATGGCCACGAGCGGCACGCCGATGCCGCCGTCCGCCGCGGCCTCCTGCGCAAAGGCTATAAAACGCGGCTCGAGCAGGCGCTCGGGCGCCACGTACATAAGCTGATAGCGGCCCTCGCGCGCCCGCTTGAGCACGGTGTTTTGCTGGGCCGGAGTAAGGCTGGAGTTGAGATAGCTGGGTCGCGCACCCGCCGCGAGCAACGCACGGGTCTGGTCCTCCATAAGCGACAGCAGCGGACTCACCACAAAGGTGATGCCGGGCAGCATGAGCGCGGGCACCTGGTAGCAAATGGACTTGCCGGCGCCCGTGGGCATAACACCCAGCGCATCGCGACCGGCAAGGATCGCATCGACCATGCGGTCCTGTCCCGGGCGAAACGAGGTGTAGCCAAAATAGGCGCCGAGCGTGTCGAGCGCCATCTGCTGCATGCTATCGGTCATGGTTTCCTAACGTCCAAGTCATCTGCCGCCGATTATACGCCGCCACGCGGACAGCAGCACACGGCCGCCGCCCAGACTAGTCGTTTAAGAGCGTCCCCAATGACTAAGGAGTGTCCCCAGGTGCCGACAGAGACGATATGAGCAGGACATAAAAACATTGAGAGCCCCTGCTGCATGAAAGACCGCGGATTAGGCCGACAATGGTGAGTGTCTAATCCAACCGTGGCGGCCACGCCGCATTCATGGAAGGGGCTCCCATGCTCGATACTACCACCTTCGTCGGCCTCGACGTCCACGCCCGCTCGATAAAGGCAGTCTCCCTCGACGTCATGACCGGGGAGGTGCGCTGCGCGACCTTCGGCTACGACGCCGGGGCAGTCGCGGAGTGGGTGCGGTCCGTGGACCCAAAGGCCAGGTGCGTGTACGAATCCGGGGTCACGGGGTTCGACCTGCAGAAGAGGCTCTCCGGCCTCGGGGTCGACTGCGTGGTCGGCGCCGTCTCGAAGATGATCAAGCCCAGCGCGGACAGGCGCAGGAAGAACGACCGCAACGACGCCGAGTTCCTCGCCCGCATGCTGTCGGTCGGCAACGTCGTCGAGGTGTGGGTCCCCGACGACGAGTGCGAGGCCGCCCGCGACCTGACCAGGGCGCTCGAGGACGCGAGGGACGACCTCTCGCGCGCGAAGCAGCGGCTCTCCAAGTTCCTGCTCAGACACGGGCTCGCCTTCGACGAGAGGACGCCCACCGGCCGCAGGAAGGGCAACTGGACCCGGGCGCACTGGTCCTGGATCGAGTCGATTAGGTTCGCGGAGGGGGCCGACAACGACGTGCTCGCCTACTACGTCGACGCGGTCAGGCGGGCGGCGGAGGAGAAGGCGAGGCTCGAGGGGCTCGTCGAGGCCGAGGCCCGCAAGCCCAGGTGGAGGAGGAGGGTCGACTCCCTGCGCTGCCTCAAGGGCGTCGACACCGCGACGGCCGCCGACCTCGTGTTCGAGGCCGGCGAGTTCTCGAGGTTCAGGAACGCCCGGTCGTTCGCCGCATGGGTCGGCCTGACGCCCTCCGAGCACTCCAGCGGGGAGAGCGACCGCAGGGGCGCGATCACCAAGGCGGGCAACAAACACCTGAGGAAGGCGCTGGTCGAGGCCGCGTGGCACTACCTGACGTGCTCGGGGCGGCCGAAGGACCTCGCCAAGGGCCAGGCCCCGGACCGGGTCGCCCGCAGGCATGCCGCCAAGGGCGTGCGGAGGCTGGTCGAGAGGCGGGAGGCGCTGCTCGCGCGCGGGGTCCACAACAACAAGGCGAACGTGGCCACGGCGCGCGAGCTCGCCTGCTGGGTGTGGGCGGTCGGCCTCATGGCCGAGGAGGCGTAGGGGGCCGGTCCCCCGCACATAAGCCGATCACCCCGGAAGCGGTTTGATCCGAAGCCGTTGAGGCGAACCTCAGGTCCCTTTTCTGCGAGCGCCCAGGGCGCCACACGCGTGCACAGACTGTCGGTTCGACGAAGAAGCCTCAGCCGTAGCAACGGATTGCCCAGCGAGAGATCGCCGCGGGCGGATATTAAACTGCAAAGACGAGCGTCGGGAAGACACGCCGAGGTCGCCGCGGACGGGCTGATATAGGGAGAGGGCCTGACCCCATATCGTTGGGGCCAGGCCCGATTTTGCCTCTTGACAATGTCCTGCTCATATTAAAAGGAACGTCCC
>WGSQ01000210.1 GCA_014871605.1 Collinsella sp.
GCGTAAGCTCCCTGAGGGCATCTATGTTCTGGCAGAGGACCTGCACCTGCAACGTATGGTTTCCGAGCTCGTAACGGGCGTTCTGCGTACCGATAATCTGGTTATGATCAAGGCTCAGCCTGGCACGGCTTCCGGCATCGCCGCCGCCGTTGATGTGGCAGAGTTGCCCGATGTGCTTGGCTCGCTTGCCGGCAACGATACGATTTTGGTTATTGCCCAGACGGCCGAGGACGGCGAGCGTCTCGAGGCGCTGATCAATAAGTTGAGCAATTCTCGCAAGTAGGCGTGCGGGTCGTGCGTTCGGCATTGTGTGCGCTGACATAGCGGCTTGTAAGGGGTATCGACGTTGGTCGGTACCCCTTTTTTGTTTGCCGGTATAAAGACCGCCCATCAGGTCGCTTAAACTAAAAAGGCCCCCGAGCAGTTTAATAAGCTGCTCGGGGGCCTTGTTGCTTATGGCCGGATTATTTCTAGCCGACCGTATCGTCAGGCGTGGGAGAGGGGTCGGTAGTGGGTGTAGGCGTAGGCGTAGGCGTGCCGCCATCGCCGCCGGTCGAACCACCAGTGGAGCCGCCCGTCGAGCCACCGGTCGTATCGGTGCCGCCGGTGGTGTCGCCGCCCGTGGTCTCGGTGGTCGTGGTCGTCGTGGTAGTCGTTGTGGTGGTTTCCTCTTCCTCTTCCTCTTCGTCCTTGTCCTTGTCGTCGTTCTCCGACTTCTTGGTGTTGTTGGTGCCGTAGAACTTCCAGACGCTGTTGTTCTTGTAGGTGGGCGCCGTTCCGGTCGCAAACTCCTCGCGCTCGGTACCGGTCAGAACGGTGTTCATAAACCGCTTAAAGACAGGCAGGTTGGTGCTGTCGCCCAGCAGGTCCGTGCCGTACTTTTGGATGGGGATCTCGCCCGCGGAATAGCCGGTCCACAGGGCGCACGCCAGCTGCGGGGTATAGCCGCAGAACCACAGGTTGGTGGTGTTGTCGGTGGTGCCCGTCTTGCCGGCATAGGGCTGGTTGACACTCAGGGCGCCGGCAGCACCCGTACCGCTGCCCTTCATGACGCCGGACAGAACATCGGTGACCGCGGCGGCCTCGCCCTCGGTAAGCACCTGTGAGGGATTGTCGGTGTGCTGGTACAGCACCGAACCGGTACGAGAGTCAATCTCGGTGATGGCGATCGGCTGGCGATAGTAGCCGCCGTTGGCAAACGTCGCGTAGGCGGCGGCCATCTCGAGCGGCGAGATCGAGCCGGTGCCGAGGGTCATGACGGGAACGTCCTCGATGTTGTCCTTGGCGGGGTCGATGCCGAGCTTTTTGACGAGCGAGATGATCTTGCTGTTGCCGACGGCTTCTGCCACCTGGATGTAGCCGGTGTTGGAGGAGTATGCCGTCGCCTGCTTAAGCGTGATGTTGCCATAGCTCTGGTTGGCGTAGTTTTGGACCTCGGTCGTGGTGCCCTTGGCCTTGAGCGGCGAGTTGCAGTTGAGGGTAACGTTGGGGTTCATGCCGTTTTGGATGGCAGTTGCCAGCGTAAAGGCCTTAAAGGTGGAGCCGACGGGACGCTTGGCCGTGGCATGGTTTACGTGGTTCTCGTCGGCGTTGTAGTCGTATCCGCCCACCATGCACTTGATGTAGCCGGTCTTGGGGTCGACGACGACCATGCCCATGTCCAAGCCGTCGAGCGAGAGCGTGTCGAGCTGCTCGCGGACGGCATTCTCTGCCACCTGCTGCATCGTGGGGTCGATGGTGGTCTTGACGGTCAGGCCGCCCTTAAAGAGCACGTCGGTCGAGAACTCCTGCTCCAGCAGCTGCTTGACGTAGGAGACAAAGTAGGGCTGCGAGTAAACGTCGACGCCGCTGCCCGAGATTTCGGTCACGTTGAGGGTGATGGGCTCGGCCTGTGCGGCATCGTGCTCCTCCTGGGTGATGTGGCCCAGGCGCAGCATGTTGTCGAGAACCTTGTTGCGGCGAGACAGTGCCAGATCGGGATTGACCGTGGGGTCGTACTGCGAAGGCGAGTTGGGAAGGCCGATGAGCAGCGCGGCCTCGCTGAGGGTGAGGTCGGCGGCGCTCTTGGACAGATAGGTCTCGGCTGCGGCCTCGATGCCGTAGGCGCCGTGGCCGTAATAGATGGTGTTGAGGTACATCATGAGGATCTCGTCTTTGGAGTACATGTCCTCCATCTTGATGGCGATGTAGGCCTCGCGCACCTTACGCTCGATGGTCGAGTCGAACTGCTCCTCCTGCAGGATGGTGTTGCGCACCAGCTGTTGGGTGATAGTCGAGGCGCCTTCGTGCCCGCCGCCGAGGGTTGCCACCGCAGCACGCGCGATACCCCACAGGTCGATACCGCCGTGCTCGTAGAAGCGCTCGTCCTCAACGTCAACGGTGCCCTGCAGCACGTACGGGGACACTTGGTCCTTGGTGATGGACTTGCGGTTTTGCGTGTAGAAACTCGCAATGGTGTTGCCGTTGCAGTCGACGATCTCGGTGGGCTCGCTCACCAGATACGCGTTGGCGTCGGTGTAGTCGGGCAGATCGGACAGCCAGCGGTTGACGTTGCCGACCATGCCGATGCCAAACGCCACGCCCGCAATCAGCAGAAAGCCCAAAAACGAGAGCAGGATTATGGGCAGGGCGTGCGTCTTTGAACGGCTGTGTCCCTGTCGTTGGCGAGGACCCATATATTGACCTCCAGGTATGTCGTGCCAGGCGGCAGGTGTTATGCCTGGCAGGATGGACATAAGTTATTACACGATAAACCAAACGAGGCACGCGGGGCCTCGTGTATGCTGGATGACGGCATTTTTCAGAGTGAATGCATACCTTGGTGAGGAGTTTACCGATGGCGATTCGGCCGATGGAACCGAGCGGACAATGCGAAAGCGAGTTGGCGGCGGCTGGAGTGGCGCTGCCCGAACTGCTGGCGCCTGCTGGCGGGCTCGACCAGATGCTCGCGGCGATTGCGGCGGGTGCCGATGCCATCTATGCGGGGCTGGACGGATTCAACGCTCGAGTGAGCGCGCATGGCTTTAACGATGATGAGTTCGCGCGCGGTTGTGCCGTGGCCCATGCCCATGGCGTGCGTGTGTACGTGACGCTC
>WGSQ01000211.1 GCA_014871605.1 Collinsella sp.
CCACGGAGGTATCTCCCTCCTCCGTGGCGGCGCTTTTGTGCGTAGGCGAGAAGGATTCGCCACGAAACCGGCCCATCTACTACATTTAGTCCCTTACCCCTAACCATGCCAAAAAACGCGAAAACAAAACCGCAGGTAGAACGCCTGTGGTTTTGTTCAAAACGAAGGTATGGTCAGGGGTATCGAGTCAAACGTAGTAGATGGGCCGATTTCGTGGCGAGCGGTTCCGGCTGATCCCTTGGGGACGGAGGAAAACGGATCATTTTGGTCCAGCGAGGCTGGCGGAGGCACTCGTGCAGGGCCGCCCGAACAAAACTATGCCGGTTTACTACGACGAATTCGACATTCCCGACCATGGCTGCATTTTTCTAAATATTGCAAACGTTCTACCTGCGGTTTTGCAAGCGCGCAATTTGCTGTGGTCGGAGACGGGCGATTCATCGTAGTAAACCGGCATAGTTTTGAAATGGCATTAAATCGATAACAGCTATTTTGCTCTGCCGGAGCGGTTGGCCGTTGGGTAATTACCCTCGCAGATAGGCGATGGCGATTTGGGTGCGGTTGCGCAGGCCCATTTTGGCAAGGATTGAGCTGATGTGGTTGCGCACGGTGCCTTCGCCCATATAGGCGGTGGCGGCAATCTCCTTGTTGTCGAGGCCGCGGGCGATGAGCTCTGCGACTTCGAACTCGCGGTCGGTCAGGCTGACAAAGGCCGCGGGCCGGCGGGTCGTGCCGGCCTCGACGCCCGCCCCATCAAAGTTGATATCCTCGATCGCCTTGCCCTCGAGCACGCGTTTGCCATCCATGACCTGCGTCAACGCGGGAGGGATGGCAGCGACGTCGGTTTTAATCAAGTAGCCGCGCGCGCCCAGTTTGAGCGCCGACACAATGTATTCGTCATCCGAGAATGTCGTCAGAAACACCACGCGCGCCGCAGGGTCGCGCTCAAGGATTTCGCGTGCCGCCGAAAGTCCGTCGCGCCCCGGCATCTGAATGTCGAGCAGTGCGATATCAGGCGCGTGTTCGGCATAGAGCAAAACCGCGTCGTTGCCGTTGGCGCCGGTGCCCACTACCTCGATCTGCGGCTGGGCGCCCAGGATAATCTTGAGCGAATCGACCACCAAGCGGTCGTCGTCGACAACAATGAGCCTCATCGGGCGTCATCTCCTTGCTGCTTAGGAACGGTGGCAAACACGCGCCAGCCGGGGGAGCCGGCACGCGGGCCGGCGGTGAAGGTGCCGCCAAGCGCCTCGATGCGCTCGCGCATGGAGGCGAGCCCCATGCCCTCCGTGGCGCCGCGGCCGCTTGCTTGGACCCCGTCCGCGCCATCGTCGGTAACGATGAGCTGGTAAAACGACGGATGCTCCATGCACCGTACGGTGACGGTCTGGGCGCAAGCGTGGCGCATGGCGTTGGAAAGCGCCTCGCGCAGCACCGCCGCAAAGCAGTTGGCGACATTTGCGGGCGCATGCTCGGCCAAAACTTCAAGCTCAATCTGCGGGCCGCCGTCCGAGCGCGCGCCTTCAACAATGCGTTCGAGCTGCACGGAAAGGTCGACGGCGTTGTCGTTGAGCGCGTGGACGCTGGCGCGCACAAGCTGGAGCGCCTCGTCAACCGTACGTTTAACGTCGGCGAAATCGGCGGCGACGCCAGGCTCGTCGGCGTGGACCACGCGTAGGGCTTCGGCCTGCAGTGAGGCGCGCGTGAGCTGGTGCCCGACGTTATCGTGGATCTCGCGCGCGATGCGGGCGCGTTCGGCGAGCGTCGCGAGCTCGACTTCGTAGTCCTGGCGGTCGGCGAGGTCGCGGTTGCGTGCCTCGAGTGCCAGGGCGCGTTCTTGCAGCTTGTCGCGGGTGCGACGCATGCGTTCCTGTTCGCGCTCCAGCTGCGCGGTGCGCAGCGACAGCAACGTGGCGGCGACCGAAAGGATGGTGGTTAGCAGCAGCGTTCGGGTGGTGAGCGCGCCGCCGCGAAGGTCCGCGACAAGCGCGCAGACAAACACGGCGCCAATCGCCAGCGCGGGCCAGATGCGTTCACGGCGCACGCGCCGCGCGATGTCATAGAGGGCGAGAGGCGCAAACGGCACAAACGGCGGCACGAAGACAGCCACGATGATGTAAGCGTAACTCGCGGTCTCGCTTGCACGGCGCGTGCGTTCATCCTGTACGACCTCGGCCAGCGAGGTGGCAATAACGCCAAGGCAAAACGCCGCGACCAGGCGAGCGTCCACAGCAAGACCCATGGCGGCCGCAATACAGCACGCCAGCACGATCGATTTGTCGAAAAGCCTGTTCATACGGGTATTGTACGCGAAGCCGCGCGTGGTGGAGGGACCGCCTGCGCAACCGTGACATTCCTCCCACGCGGCAAAGCGGGGACGTCGGCAGGCCGCACGGCCAAGCTCCGCACTCGTGACAAAGCTCACTGGTGCGCGCCGCTCGCTCCTGCGATGATGCAATCGTACCGGGCCGCAATCAACAGAAGGGCCGCCTCATGACAGACATCGTCCACGTCGAAAACCTCGTCAAGCGCTACGACGATCTTATTGCGCTCGACCACTTTAACCTGAGCATCGCCCCCGGCGAGATCTTTGGCCTGCTGGGCCCCAACGGCTCGGGCAAGACCACGTCCATCAACTGCATTCTGCAGCTGCTCGCCTACGACAAAGGCACCATCGAGCTGTTCGGCGAGCCCATGACGCCCGCCCGCTACGACCTCAAGCGCCGCATCGGTGTGGTGCCGCAGCAGGTGGCGGTGTTTGACGAGCTTACGGTGCGCGAGAACATCGACTATTTCTGCAGCCTTTACGTCAACGACCGCAAGCGCCGCCGCGCGCTGGTGGACGAGGCGATCGACTTTGTCGGGCTGGGCGACTTTACCAAGTTTCGCCCCGGCAAGCTCTCGGGCGGCCTGGCGCGTCGCCTCAACATCGCCTGCGGTATCGCGCACAAGCCCGAGCTCATCTTCTTTGACGAGCCCACGGTGGCGGTCGACCCGCAGAGCCGCAACGCCATCCTGGAGGGCATCTGCCGCCTGCGCGACGAGGGCGCCACGGTGGTGTATACCAGCCATTACATGGAGGAAGTCGAGCA
>WGSQ01000212.1 GCA_014871605.1 Collinsella sp.
CGCGCAAGATGAGCCAGCCATGGCCCGGCCACCAACTCGTGGCCTCAAAGCGCTGATTTTGCAGCAGCTCCTGCCACGCATCTTTGGTGCGCGCCGTTACAAACCACAGTTTGCCGTCCTGAATCTGTGCAAACGAGAACGGACGCACATGTGGCTGCCCGTCCACGCTCGTCGCCAGATACCACGCCGGCACCGACGTCAGGTACTCCAGCACCGTATTCAATCCGTCCACGTTTCCTCCTGTCATCTGACCAGTTTTTTTGAATGGGTAGTCAATTTGGGAAATTAGAGCTCGAGGCGCTCTTCGCTGCCGTCGATATCGCAGAAGCGCGCGGCAATGTTACGGACCGAAAAGAAAGCAAGGCGGCCATCGTTGGCACTCTCATGTTTCTCGCCGATGCCCACCATGTGCTTAAAACCCGCTTGACGCACCTTGTCGCTCACGACCGCATCGTCCTCAAGTGCGGCCTCGCCGGTCAACACGATCCAGCACTCACCCGGCTTCCAACCCGAAACCTCAAACTTAGGGTTCGCACTCAGCTCCGCCCACACGTCCTTGCCGCGCGACGTGCAAAACCACAGCTTACCGTCATCGACCATGGCAAACGAAAACGGCCTCACGCGAGGCTGATGCCCGTCGGCTACATCGGTCGTGGCCAGATACCACGCCGGAATGCGTCTGAGATACGAGCAGGCACGCTCGAGCTGAGCCGTGCGGTCGTTGTCGGTCATAGGGACCCCTTTCTTGCGCCCGAATCGCGCCTAAACAAGTTGAAGATTGATGACGATGACGCAGATGAGCAACAACGCCGTCACCACCGCCGCCAACGCATCGCCGCGGCCAAATGTAAGCGCATGCAGGCGCGTGCGGCCCTGCTCGCCGTGATAGCAGCGTGCATCCATGGCGGCAGACAGCGTCTCGGCATGGCGGAACACGCCCGTGAACAGCGGAATCGCCACACTGCCGAGCATACGCACGCCGCCGAGCGGACCGCCCGTCACGCGCGCGCCGCGGCTTGCCTGTGCATCGGCCGTCTGCTTCATCTCAGTGGCAAACTGCGGCATAAAGCGTAGCGCGATACCCATGATCATGCCGAGCTCGTGCGCAGGAAGTCCCACACGCGCAAACGGCGCGAGCAGGCGCTCAAAGCCCGCGGTGAGGTCGAGCGTCGGCGTGGTGAGTGTAATGGCGCTCATGCCGGCCATCATCAACGTCAGGCGACACGCCATAAAGGCGGCAGAACGCAGTGAGCCCTCGCTTATCTGCAGAAAGCCGAGCTGCCACAGGATGCGCCCACTCTGATCGGTAAACAAGTTGAGCACCGCGACCACGACGACGATTGCCAGCAGCGGCGCCATCGACGACAGAACGCGACGAACCGGCACCCGAGACACGGCATAGGTCAGCACAACGAAAATTGCGACCGGGGCCAGTCCGCGGAAGCTGCTGACTGTGAGCGTCGTGATCAAAAATACAAAGCCCAGGAGCAGCTTGGTGCGCGGATCCAGGCGATGGATCGCGCTATCGCTCGGATAGTAACTGCCAAACGAAAACGCCTCCATTAGCAGCCCTCCTCTCGCGCGACCGTCTTGGATTTAGCAATGTCCGCGACGTTAGAAGGACCGCCCGAGCGACCGATTAGCAGGTCCACCAACTCGTCTGTCAGCGACTCAACCGTATAGAGGCCGTCAAAGCGCAGCGGCACGCCTGCCTTCGCAAGCGCCAGCGCCATGCGCTGGGCAGCGGGAACACCCAAGCCGATTGATTTAAGCTCGTTCGCGTGCGCAAAAACCTGAGAGGGCGTTCCCTCGGCAAACACCGCGCCCTCGTTCATCACAACGATACGGTCACAACAATTTGCAAGGTCATCCATGCTGTGCGAAACCATGACAACGGCCAGGCCCTCGCGATGGAGTCGATCGATGAGCCCTAGGAAATCCCTGCGAGCAGCCGGATCGAGCCCAGCCATGGGCTCATCGAGTACCAGGACTTCGGGCTCCATGGCGAGTACGCCGGCGAATGCCACACGCCGTTGCTGACCGCCCGAAAGCTCAAAGGGACTCTTGTCGCCGACCGTGGAAAGGTCGAGGCCCACGCGTGAGAGCGATGACTCGACACGACGGTCGACTTCATCTTGCGGCAAGCCAAGGTTATGCGGACCAAACGCCACGTCCTGCGCCACGGTTTCGGCAAACAGCTGACGCTCAGGGTATTGAAACACCACGCCGACCTTGGCCTTAACCGCAGCGGCGTCTTTCTTGTTTGACAGATCGAGCCCCAGCGCGCGAACGGATCCCTCCTGGGGGCGAATCAAACCGTTGAGATGCTGGACCAGCGTCGACTTACCCGAACCGGTATGACCTGCCAAGCCCAGGAACTCGCCGCGACGCACCGTCAGCGATACACCGCGCAGCGCCCACGGGCTGCTGGGGTCGTTTCCCCAGAGAGCCTGTTTGCTCGATTTGCCCGCAGTGGCCGAGCGCTTATGCCAGCGGCGGCGCTCGCGCGGACTGAGCGAATAACTGTACGAAACATGGGATAGCTCGATGACGGGCTCCGACGCGTTGCCCTCGTTGTCTACCGGAACAGTGCCGTCAGCGATTTCCGACTGGGATACGGAAGACTGCCCCGCGATGCCTGCCCTACTTCGCTCGGCATAAGCCTGCGCAATCTCGGCGACCATATCCGCCTCACGCACCTGCGCGCAAACGGGCACGCCCTTCGCACGAAGTGACCTGCCCAGACGACACGACTCCGGCATATCCAGGTTGAGCTGCGCAAGCTCATCCGCCCGCGTCAAGATTTCCTCGGGCGTACCGAGCATGGCAACGTGCCCCGCCCGAAACACCGCGACACGATCGGCCTCGGCGGCCTCCTCCATAAAGTGCGTAATCATCACGATAGTCATGCCGCGATCGTGAAGTGCGCGGCACGCTTTCATAAGACCCTTGCGTCCGCGCGGATCGAGCATCGAGGAGGCCTCATCCAAAATGAGAACGCGCGGCTCCATGGCGAGCACGCCGGCAAGCGCCACGCGTTGCTTTTG
>WGSQ01000213.1 GCA_014871605.1 Collinsella sp.
TATGACACCTAGGTTTACAGCTGACAAGACAGCTGTAAACCTAGGTGTAAAGTTGAAATAAAGATTCAATCATGTGGCAGGTCCATATTCGAACTGGCAAGCTGAGGATAGCTGAGCTCTCGATGGCGCAGGAGGCATCTTTCGCCACCGCAATACCGCTTGGCGCGAGTTGCACGCCGTGGGGCGCAAACGGTCCGCACCCCCGCAAGCGGCGCGTACCCGATGTGGCAAAATCGAACTACTTAAGGGGGCCGAATGCTCAAGATTATTGCCTGCGACGATGATGTCGCTTTTCTAGATAGACTGCACCGGATGATCGACCGTTGGTCGACCGAGACGGGCACGGCGGTCGATGTTGCGCTCGTCACGCGCGGCGAGGACCTGCTGGCCCGCCATGCCGCATCGCGCGCCGACATCATTCTGCTCGACATGATCATGCCGCTCGTCAACGGCATGGACACCGCGCGCGAATTGCGCCAGGCCGATACCGCCGTGCGCCTGGTGTTCCTCACCTCGTCGCCCGAGTTCGCACTGGAGTCCTACGAGGTCCGTGCCTTCGACTATCTGCTCAAGCCCGTGACTTACGAACGCCTGGCGCAGTTACTTAACGAGCTTTCGAGCATGCGCCCGGCGGCAACCGACGAGCTCGTGATCAAAACTTCCTTTGGCTACCACGCCCTGCGCCTGTCCGACATCGAATATGCCGAGGCGCGCAACAAGCACGTGGTCTTCCACCTGCGCGACGGACGCGACATCGAGGCACTCGAGTCGTTCCGCAGCGTCGAGGACCGTTTGGCGCAAAATGCCACCTTCTTTAAATGCCACCGTAGTTACCAGGTCAACTTGCGCAACATCGACCACTTCGATCGCACGGACATCGTCATGCGCTCCGGCGCGTGCATCCCGCTTTCGCGCAGCTGCAAGCAGGGATTCCAAGACGCCTACTTTGCGGTGCGCTTTGAGGGCGGGAGGCGCTGATGGTCTCCTCGGTCGAAATGATCCTTTGGGCAATCCACCACGCCACGACGCTACTCTTTGGCGTCTTTGCCTCGGCGGCGCTGTGCGGTATCGAGATCAACCGGCGTCATGCGCTTGAACTGGTGCTGGTCGGTGCCGTAACCGGATGCGCATTTGGCCTCGCCAATGCCGTCGGCGGCGAGCTTTTCGCCCGCCAGGTATATCCGCTCGTCGTGCATCTGCCGCTCATCATCTATTTGTGTGCGCGCTACCGCCTGAGCCCGCTGCTTGCCGCGCTCGGCATTACGAGTGCCTATCTGAGCTGCCAGTTCAGCAATTGGATGGGCATCGCCGCCTTTGCCGCAACCGATTCGCAGATTGCGTACTATCTGGCGCGTATCGCGACCACACTCGCCGTCTTTGCCGTCCTGTTGCATTGGGCCGGCGACATCGGTCCGCGCTTGGCGATTAAAAGCACCACCGAGCTGGGCATCCTTTTAATCCTGCCGCTCGTCTATTACGTCTTTGACTATGCCACCAACGTCTACACCACGCTGTTCCACTCGGGCTCGGTGGTGACGGTTGAGTTTTTGGCATTTGCGCTCTGTGCCTTCTATCTTATGTTTCTTGCCGTTTACCTGCGCGAATACGAAGAAAAGGAAACCGCCGAGCGAGAGCGTTGGATGCTCGAGACCCGCGACAGCGCCGCCATCAAAGAGCTCGAGGCTTGGCGTCAATCTGGGCGCGAGCTGTCGATTCTGCGCCACGACATGCGCCACTTCCTACGCGGCCTGGCCGCTTTAATTGAGGAGGGCCACACCGACGAGGCGCTCAAACGCATCGATGAACTCTGCGAAGCCGGCGATCGCACCGCCGTACGCCGCTTCTGCGCCAACGAGACCGTAAACATCGCGCTTTCGTCATTTAACTCGGATATCAATAGAAACGGCATTACCGCCAACCTGCGCGCCGCCGTACCCGAAACCATCCACGTAGGCGACGCCGACCTGTTTAGCGTGCTCTCAAATGCCTTGGAAAACGCTATCACCGCCGCAAGCGCCGCACCCCAAGGAAAGCGATTCGTCGACCTTGACCTGCGATTAGAGGACAGCCAGCTGCTGCTGTTAGTTTCCAATACGTTTGACCGCGCGCCGCGCATGGTCGACGGCATGCCCGTGACCCGGCATGCGGGCCACGGCTTTGGCACCAGAAGCATCAAACTCGCCGTGGAGCGCATGAACGGCAACTGTCAGTTCCGCATTAACGGCGATCGGTTTGAGCTGCGCGCTGTGATGTAGAAGTGCGGCGCCGATCTCGCGGCGTGTCTTGCCCGCCAGGCAATCGCTCACCGGTGCCAATCCGCTACAGCGGAGCGGCCGCCGGAGTCAGCTGCTTGATGTAGGCCCACATGCGCTGCTTAGCGGCCTTGTCGGTGAGTGCCGCCTCAAAGCCATCGAGCGCGAGTACGCGGCGGCCCTGCACATGGGCGACCAAGCCGGGCTTGAGCATGGCGGTGTCGAAGTCATCGATTGCCACGAGCATGTCGGCGTAGGTCTCGCGCATGACATCGGCCGCGTTGTTGTCGAGCAGTAGCACCGCCTCGGGGTCCAAGGCCTCAAGCGCCTCGCGGAACAGCTCGCACGGTAGAGTCTCGCCCACCGCGGCCGCTCCGTCACCCACGCCAGCGACGCTTGCCAGCACGCAAAAATCCTCGGGCGCGTAGCCGATGGCCCCAAGCGCCTTGCGCAACGCCGCGCCATCCGGGCCGGCGGCAAGCTCGCCACCCGAACGCTCGGCCTCGTCCAGATCGCCTTTGACCAGCACGATCGGCGAGCACGCGTTGCCCGCGATACGCACGCCACGACCCGCGAGCGATGCGAGCTCCTGCTCGGTCGCCTGGGCGATGGCTTCTTTTTTCTGGCTTTGTGACGTGGGCATGCGCTCTCCAATCGTTTGCGTGCCCACCATTATATAAAAGAGCCGCCCGCGAGTGGTTGCTTTGCGGGCGGCTGGGTATAAGCACGGTCGTACTGAGTTTTACGCGGCCGAACCGCGTCGCATTATGGAGGTCACCATGGCTGACATTAA
>WGSQ01000214.1 GCA_014871605.1 Collinsella sp.
GAACTCCCGTAGAGGAAGAACTGATTCTCGCGGTATTTGACACGATAAAGTACAAATATGAACAGTTCTAATGCTTCTCAAGGTGGCTTTCTTAGCATGCTAGCCGAACATCTCGAAATATGTTGGCGAGCATTGCGTCGATGTCTCCCAACCCACAGAAAATCGCAGAGGCGGCAAGCAGTCATCGAAATTAACGCAAATTGTATTGACATATGAACATACACTCATATAATCGAAAGCAAGTTATATGAACGCATGTTCATATGAAAGGATATTGCAATGAGCATCCGCGTTGATGAAACGAAACCCGACATCGAGGCCACCGAACCCGCGATCCCCACCACCTGCTCGCCCGAGGACCTTCCCGACGAGGAGCTTCTCTACGACCTCGCCGACCTGTTCAAGGTCTTCAGCGACACCACGCGCATCAAGATCCTTTACGCCCTCATGGGCCGCGAGCTCTGCGTGGCAGACATCGCCGAAGCGACCGAAACCTCGCAGTCCGCGGTGTCGCACCAGCTGCGCACACTCAAGCAGTCGCACCTGGTTAAATTCCGGCGCGACGGGCGCAATATCCTATACTCGCTCGCCGACGACCACGTCTACACCATGCTCAACCAGGGCATGAGCCATATCTGCGAATAGCAACCAACCACGGTACCAGCGCGGCCTGCACCCAAGCCGCAAATACAGGGAAAGGAACCCACCATGAAAAAGCAGTTTAAGCTCGATGAGATCGACTGCGCCAACTGTGCGCGCGAGCTTCAGGACGAGCTGGCCAAGCTCGAGGGCGTCAAATCCGTGTCCGTCAACTTTATGACCCAGAAGTTGACGCTCGAGGCCGATGACGCCGAGTTCGACGAGGTCCTCGACCGCGTTGTGGAGTTCACCGCCGACGCCGAGCCGGACTGCGAGATCATTCTCTAGCCAAGGTTTACGCCAACCCGCAAGGCCGCGCTTGCCGCGGCCTTTGCTCGCGAAATTATATGAGCGAGTGTTCATACATTCAAATGGGAGGATACGAGTCATGGCCACCGCCGACCCCAAAAAGAAAAAGAAGAAGCGCAAGAAAAAAGAATCACTCGAGCATAAGCGCAACCGCATCCTGGTAGCGCTGGGCATTTTTGCCGTGGTGTACGCCCTCGATGAGCTCGGCACCCTCACTGCCGCATTCGGCACCCCGGGCGACATCTACGCCAGCTTTGTGCTGTTCCTCGTGCCGTTTTTGATTGCCGGCTACGACGTACTGCAAAAGGCATTCAATAACATCCGCCGCGGCAAGGCCTTCGACGAGAGCTTCCTCATGGCCGTCGCGACCATCGGCGCGTTTGCCATGGTGCTCTTCCCCGATACCGACCCGCACATGGCCGAAGGCGCCGCCGTCATGCTGTTCTACCAGGTCGGCGAGCTGTTTCAGGCGTACGCCGTGGGCAAGAGCCGCAAGTCGATCAGTGCCATGATGGACATCGCGCCCGACTACGCTAACGTCGAGCAGCCCGACGGCACACTCGAGCAGGTCTTCCCCGATGACATCGCCGTCGGCACCGTGATCGTGGTCAAGCCCGGTGAGCGCGTGCCCATCGACGGCGTCATCGTCGAGGGCGAGACGCAACTCGACACCGCCGCGCTCACGGGCGAGTCAGTCCCCCGCCCCGCCAAGTCCGGCGACGATATCATCAGCGGCTGCATCAACATGACGGGGCTCATCCACGTGCGCACCACCAAGCCATTTGGCGAGTCCACTGTCGCGCGCGTCCTGGAGCTCGTAGAAAACGCCAGCGAAAAGAAGGCGCGTACCGAGAACTTCATCACGCGCTTTGCCCGCGTCTACACGCCCGCCGTCACCGGCGCGGCCGCGGTGCTCGCGCTCGGCGGCGGCCTAATCACCGGCGCCTGGTCCGACTGGATCCTGCGCGGCCTGACTTTCCTGGTCGTCAGCTGCCCGTGCGCGTTGGTGATCAGCGTCCCGCTCAGCTTCTTTGGCGGCATCGGCGGCGCGTCCAAGCTGGGCGTTCTCATCAAGGGTTCTAACTACCTCGAGACGCTCGCCGACGTGGACACCGTCGTCTTTGACAAGACGGGCACCCTCACCAACGGCACGTTCTCGGTGGTCGTGGTACACCCCGAGGCCGGCTATACCGAGCAGTCGTTGCTCGAAGTCGCAGCCCTTGCTGAGTCGTTCTCCGATCACCCCATCGCGCAGTCCGTACGTGTCGCCTACCAGGGCGAGGTCGACCCCAAGCGCGTAAGCGACTCCACCAACGACGCGGGCCATGGCGTGAAGGCAACCATCGACGGCAAGCACGTCGTCGTTGGCAACGCAAAGATGCTCGCCGCGGCCGGAGGCGAAGCGCCCGCTTGCGAGGTCGTCGGAACGATTCTGCATGTGCTCGTTGACGGCGTGTACGCCGGCCACATCGTGATTGCAGACACCGTCAAGGCCGATGCTGAGCAAACGATTCGCGACCTGCACGCCGCCGGTGTCAAGCGCACCGTCATGCTCACGGGCGACCGTGAGGAGGTTGCGGCGTCTGTAGCCAAGCAACTCGGTCTCGACGAGTTCCACGCGCAGCTGTTACCGGGTGATAAGGTCGAGCGTGTCGAGGCGCTGCTTGCAGCAGAATCGGGCAAGGGCAAGCTCGCCTTTGTAGGCGACGGTATCAACGACGCACCCGTGCTTACCCGCGCAGACGTTGGCATCGCCATGGGCGCTATGGGCTCGGACGCCGCAATTGAGGCGGCGGACGTCGTGCTCATGGATGACAAGCCGTCCAACATCTCCCGCGCGATCCGCGTGGCGCGCAAGACCATGTCGATTGTTTGGCAGAACATCATCTTTGCGCTGGGCATTAAGTTGCTGATTCTGGTGCTTGCGGCACTGGGCATCGCCAACATGTGGCTTGCCGTGTTCGGCGACGTAGGCGTGGCGATCATCGCCATCCTGAACGCCATGCGCGCGATGGGTGTCAAGAACCTGTAGCGTTCGTGGGCTGTCCGGCCGGGACCGGGCTTGGGTTTTAAAACGTGCTCGGCCCAGGGGCCCCG
>WGSQ01000215.1 GCA_014871605.1 Collinsella sp.
CGCTAACATTGTCCATACGCGTCACTCCCGCGGGGTTCGCTAAAACTGCCTATATGGTCACATTTTAACCACCGCAAGGCTCCCATGCGAAGGTGCCAGACAACATAGCAATTCGTGTCCGCGCGAGGCTTTAAACTAAATGCGATAAAGACGCATTCCACAAAAGGAAAGTGGGGCGACAGTGATGGGCGAACTGGTAAACCGTGGAGAATCGGCAATCGTGCCCGAAGGTTTTTACAAGCAGGTCTCCTCGATTCTCAACGCCGCTCGCGACAAGGCCTATACCGCCGTTAACTTTGCAATGGTTGAGGCATATTGGGAGATCGGCAAGAGTATTGTAGATGAACAGGGCGGAGAGGAGCGCGCAGCATATGGAGAGGCATTGATTGCAGGCCTCTCCAGAAGGCTTACCGCGGATTTCGGAAGAGGCTTTGGCATCGCAAACCTTCGCAATATGCGTCAGTTCTTTCTTGCGTTTCCAATTCGCGACGCACTGCGTAGCGAATTGAGCTGGACTCATTACCGCAGGTTGATGCGCATTTCCGACCCTGATGCTCGCACCTGGTACATGAACGAATGCGCCGATTCTCGTTGGAGCACGCGTCAGCTCGAACGCCAGATCAACACCATGTTCCGCGAGCGCCTACTTGCCAGCAAGGACAAGGAGGCCGTCACCCAGGAAATCCAAAAGAGTGCCCCGGCTCGTCGCCCCGAGGATATCATCCGCGACCCATATGTACTGGAGTTTTTAGGTTTCTCGGACGATACTGCGTTTCGCGAGAGCGATCTAGAGCAGGCGCTCATCACGCATCTTCAGAAGTTCCTGCTGGAGCTTGGCCGTGGTTTCGCTTTCGAGGCGCGCCAAAAGCGCATCACCTTTGATGGGCGCCATTTCTATATTGACCTTGTTTTTTACAACTATCTGATGCGCTGCTTCGTGCTCATCGACCTTAAGACGGACGACCTTACGCATCAGGACCTGGGCCAGATGCAAATGTATGTGAACTACTACACGCGCGAGCTCATGAACGAAGGCGACAATCCGCCCATAGGCATCGTGCTCTGCGCGGACAAAAGCGATTCGATTGTCGAGTACACGCTGCCCGAAGACAACGACCAAGTGTTTGCCGCCAAATACCTGCCGTATCTTCCAAGCAAGGAAGAGCTGGCGCGCGAACTAAGCGCCGAGTACCGCGCCATCAACGAAGCGACTAATGGCGAAACGCAAGGGTAGCAGCACGTTGCGACCGAAGCCACCGCAGCCGTCGCAGGCGCACTCGCGGTTGCGACGCACGCTACGAAACAATACCGGTCATGGACGCCGGCAACGACATTCTAGCCGTGGCTGGCGAGCGTGACCTGACAGGCAAAGACGCGGCCTTCGTCTGATGTGGGTCCATTGGCTGCCACAGAAAAGGGCCGGTTGCAGCCGGCCCTAGACGATAATACCTGCGTTGCCCGCGCTTCCGAAGTGTGACTAGCTGAAGAGCGGGTTCCGCGGCACAACCTGTTTTTACCCAGTGAGGAGGCTCTTTTGCAGCCGCTCCACTGTTTATTTACATCTGGCACCCTCAAACAATCAGACGGCAGCCCGCACTCCTGAGAGCTGCCCCGCACCCCCGGCCATCACCTTACGGCAACAACCGGTGCTACTCCCCTACTTCCCAAATAGCGCACCCAGTAGGCCGCGGCGTTTGGGCTTTTCTTCTCGGTAAGAACCCTCGGCGGCTGCCGCCACCCGACGCGGTTGCTCGCCGCCTCCACGGCGCACGATCTGGTACAGGAAGGGCGATTTAACGTATTTGACCTCGACGGGCGTGGCGTGCACGGTGCTCTCACCGGACAGATGCAGGCTCGGGCTGAGCGGCGCCACGATATGCGTCTCGCGCTTGTCACTAAACACCACCGCGGCCGCGCGGCCCGTCTGGCCGTTTACGGCGATGCGCACCTGCTCGCCATCGCGGCTGTCCGTCGCCGGACGATCGACAAAGTACATCGGCACCATAACTAGGCCGTCCTTGTGCTTGCGGGCCTTGCGCGCCCAGGTGCGGATGCTCTTTTTATTGAGCCCCAGTACAGCCTCGGCGTCGTTGCCCGCAACGTCGAGCGCCAGCTTATCAATGACCACTTGGTCCTTGGTAGACGCATCGACGGAGACAACGCGAAAGTCACCTTCCTGCATGGCCGGGTCAAACGGCCCAACCTTGGCAAAGTCCCACGGCTCCAAAATGCCCATGAGGCGAACGTCCAGGTAGTTTGCCTTGGGGTATGCCCAGTCGAGCACCTCGTAGTACACCAAGGTCTCCTTGCTCAGGCCCTTGCCCGGGAAGCTCGCCATCATGCGCAGGTCCGCCAGCGCCATGGGGAAATAGAAGAGCATCATGTCGTTTTGGATCGCATCTTCCACGTCGTGCCCGGCAAAGGCGTCGGGGTACTGGCGCACCAGCTGCAGTGCGTTGGCACGTGCCTGCTGCGGCGAGATTTCGCAGGGAATACCCTGCCCAGGTACATACTCCGCACCAACGCCCAAGGTCAGGCGCTTGCTAAACGTCCCCGGCTTGAGCAGGTCCGCAATGCCGATCTTATTGCCGCAGGACGGGCACTCAAACACACGCTGCGTTGACTCGCCCTCAAAGGACGCTCCGCAGAAGGGGCAAGGAATGCTCACATGCGTAGCCTCTTGGAACTCTTGCGCCGTGCCGCGATCCTCCCACAGCAGATGTTCCAGGACCGACTGATTGCGCCAGTGCGAATTGAAGAAATACCAGTCCGGGTCCTCCGGGCGCTCGAGTTGCGACACATGCGTGAGCTTGAGCAGTCCATCCACCACCGTCAACGGCGTATGGCGAATGCCCAAAGCGCTCTTGGGCTCTCCGGCGTCCGCCTGCCACGGAATGACCGCACCGCAATAAGCGCACTCAAAGCTGCGCTTAGCTTGGTGTGTGTACATAGGGCCGCCGCAGTTTTGACATTTAATGGCAAACATCTCGTCCATGGAA
>WGSQ01000216.1 GCA_014871605.1 Collinsella sp.
TCGGGACTCTATCCCATGATCTGTCGACTCCTTGGGGGAGCTGAGGCTATTTACGATGGTGATGCCACAATCGAGCTGTGCGCTGCCGTCGATGCACAGTTCACGCGCTGCAATTTTTGCGGTGCCTGGGCCGGTGATCTCGGGCTGATTAACCGAGATTTCGCGCACGCCATGCGTCGCAAGGCGGCGCTGCGCTTGGACGACCTCAAGCTTTTTCACTTCATCACGAGCGAGGGGGAGGTTTATCTCAACGACCGCACGACTGCGGACATTGCCGATTCGCTTCTCTTTAATTGCCTACCGGATGCGATGGTCATCGGCGGTTCGGCTGCCGGTCGTGGCGCTTCGGGCGAGCTTGCCGATGAGGTTCGCGAGCGTGTTGGCGAAGTGCCTATGGTATGCGGCACCGGTTGTCGCGAAAATATCGTGGCTGACGTATTTGCTCACTACGATGGCGCGTTTGTCGGCACGTGCTTAAAGCGCGACGGAAAGCTGGATGCCCCGGTTGATGTTGAGCGGGTAGTTCGTTTTATGGCTGCCGCTCGTGCGGCGCGAGGGGAGTAAGCACCTATGGCGTTCTATCTGGGTATTGATATCGGGACAAGCGCCTCTAAAGGCGTTTTAATCGATGATCGATGCGATATCGTTTGCCAAGCCTCTTGTGGACACGAGACGGACAACCCGTGTGATGGATGGTACCAGCATGATGCGGAGGCAGTTTGGTGGGGCGATTTTTGCCGCTTGTCGCGCGAGCTGGTGGCGCAATCGGGGGTTAACGCGGCGCAGATCGGATGCGTGGGGCTTTCCGCATTGGGTTGCGACTGCGTGCCGGTCGATACCGAGTGCAACGCGCTGGCGCCCGCGATTTTGTATGGAGTCGATGCGCGGTCGAAGCCGCAGATTGACGAGCTTCTTTTCGAATATGGGTCAGATCGCGCACGCGAGCTTTTCGGGCACGATCCCTGTTCGTCAGATATTGCTCCCAAGATCTTGTGGTTTAAGGAGAATATGCCCGAGGTGCACGAACGTGCCGCGAAGTTCCTGACGGCGTCATCGTTTCTGTGCGCAAAGTTGACGGGGCGTTTTACGGTGGACCGTTATTTGGCGGAGGATTTTCTTCCCCTATATGACCGCTACACTTGGAAGGTTGATGCTCGGGAATGTGCTCGTTTCTGCCGGCCTGACCAGATGGCGGAGGTAATGTCGGCTACCGATATTGCCGGGGTGATTACGCAGCGTGCGGCTGAGGCGACGGGGCTCGCGGCGGGGACACCTGTCTTAGTGGGAACGGGTGACTCTGGTGCCGAGGCCATTTCGACGGGTGTATTCCGTCCCGGCGATATGATGGTTCAGTTGGGGAGCACGGCGTATTTCATCTACCTAGCTGATCATATGGTCGATGATGCCCGCCTGTGGCCGGGGACGTTTATCATTCCCGGAACTTACGGGATTTGCGCGGGGACCAATACGGCGGGTGCACTCACATCGTGGCTGCGCCAAGAGCTGTATCGCGACGCCGTAGAGGCCGAGGGCCACGGTGGCCCCGATGCATATTCGGTTATGGCGCATGATGCCGCCGATGTGGCGTCGGGTGCCGATGGGCTCCTGTGCCTGCCGTACTTTGCGGGGGAGCGTACTCCGCTCAACGATCCCGAGGCGCGTGGCGTCTTCTTTGGCCTGACCGGAAGGCATACGCGAGCCCATATGGTTCGCGCCGCCTTGGAAGGCGTCGCGTATACCGTTGCATCCCATGTCGACATTATCGAGCGAGAGCATGGACTGCCAATTGGGCGCATTATGCTTGTCGGAGGCGGAACCAAGAATCCAGTTTGGATGCAGACTATCGCCGACGTATGCGGGCGCGAGGTCTCGGTTGCCAAGGTTACGGTGGGTGCATGCTTCGGTGATGCCATCATGGCAGCTCTCGCAGGTGGCGCCTACGCATCATGGGATGAACTCGCCCAAGTCCTTGGCGTTGCGCAAACAATCGAGCCCGATATGGCTGCCCACGAGTTATATGCGTCGCGTCGTCATATCTTTGATGAATTGTATGCACGCAACCGTGATCTCATGCACGAATTGGTGTAAAGCTGCCGAATTGTACTGCCTACCAATAGGGACTGCGTTGTGCGATTCGCATGTCCCTTGGCATTTTTTGCCCACAGGGGTTAGCGAAGGTCAAAAACAGAGTGCGCATTTGTTAAAACTGCCGACTCGATGCGCTTTGCGTCACAGTTTTTGAGTGAGGCAATGCGCATCGAGGTCCTTGTGAGCGATTTGATGAGCGACTGCGCGCTTGTTTCTGTGTTTGGTTCGGCCGGCGCATCGGTCTCGAGCAGTAGGCGGTCGAGTGGAATCTGTCGTGCGTATTCGCGACCGCGCTTGGTCGCGAGCATGCGTTCGTTGACGGAAAAATAACAGCCCGCATTACGCGCGCGGACGAGTTCGTCCGAAGTACCGCTAAACCAGTGGAAGATGATAACGGGGGAGTCGGGGTTTGGGATGAGTAGCCCATGCGATTCGAGGACGTCCAGTACGGCTCCTGCTGAACGAACGGCGTGAATTGATATCACTCGCCCGGTAAGAGGATGCTGCACGAGTGTATCGCAGAGCCAGTCAAATGCCTGTATTTGTAGCGGCTCACTTAAGGCAAAACGCGCGGAAAAGTCGAGTCCGACTTCGCCGATGTAGCGCTCTTGGGCAGCAAACTCGCAAAGCAGGTTGACTTCGGCGGGACCGCAGCGGCCGTCGGCGAGCCACCAGGGGTGAAGCCCAACGCCGGCGATGATGCTTGGTTGGCGACGGGCGCGCTCGTTTGCGGCCGAAAAGTCGCGTGGGTCGACCCCGCAGTCAAAGAGCCCCAGACCCGACGCCGCCGACTCACTGGCTGCAGCATCGGGGCCGAGCATCAAATCAAGATGACAATGCGTGTCAAAGAATTGCGGTTCCATCGCAGGACATTCTGCTAGTCCAGGC
>WGSQ01000217.1 GCA_014871605.1 Collinsella sp.
CTTCGTCAGCTGGTTACCAAGGATTTTAAGATCAAGTATCGCCGTAGCGTTCTGGGCGTCGCATGGTCGGTGCTCAACCCGCTGCTGATGATGATCGTCATGGCCATCGTGTTCTCGACGATTTTTGGCCAGGGCCGCAATGGCTCAATGACGCCCGAGATGTACCCGCTGTACTTGATCGTGGGTAACATCACCTTTGCCGTCATGTCTGAGTCTACTAACCAGACCCTGACGTCGATCGTGGGCGCTGCCCCTCTGCTCAAGAAGGTTAAGGTGCACCGCTGGGTTTTCCCGGTGCAGAAGGTGCTCTTCTCGCTGGTCAACTTTGCCTTCTCGCTGGTCGCCGTCGCCATCGTCATGCTGTGGTTCCGCGTTATGCCTTCTTGGCACCTGATTCTGTTGCCGGTTTGCCTGCTGCTGCTTATGTGCTTCTGCATGGGCCTGGGCATGATGCTCTCTGCCCTTACGGTCTTCTTCCGCGACGTTATGCATCTGTGGAGCGTCGTCATTACGGCGTGGACTTACATTACGCCCATCTTCTGGACGACTGACTATATTGCGCAAATGCCGCATCTCGTGCGTATCTTGATGTATGCGAACCCCATGTTCAACTACCTGCAGTTTATGCGCGATATCTTCCTGTTCCAGACTACGCCCTCGCTTATGACGTTTGGTATGTGCGTCGCTTGGGCGGTTCTTGCGCTTATTATTGGCTATACCGTGTTCCATAAGTCCGAGCGCAAATTTATCCTCTACATCTAAGGAGTGCTGTGATGACTGAATCTGTTGTTGATTACAGCGAGCAGCCTCTGGCTGTCGAGGTCGACGACGTCACCATGATCTTTAACATGGCGTCCGAGTCGCTGACCAACCTCAAGGAGTACTTCATTAAGCTTGCCAAGCACGAGCTGTTCTTTGAGGAGTTTAGGGCGCTTAAGCACATCTCGTTTGATATTCATCGCGGCGAGGTTGTGGGTCTGGTCGGCACCAATGGCTCCGGCAAGTCTACGATGCTCAAGATTATCGCTGGCGTTCTTGAGCCTAGCGAGGGCAGCGTTAAGGTGCACGGTAACATCGCGCCGCTGATTGAGCTTGGCGCCGGCTTTGACCCCGAGCTGACCGCCCGCGAGAACATCTATCTGAACGGCGCCCTGCTCGGCTATACCAAGGAGTTCATCGACGCCAACTTTGACGGCATTATCGAGTTCGCTGAGCTGCAGAACTTTGTCGATATGCCGCTTAAGAACTTCTCTTCGGGCATGGTGGCGCGTATCGCCTTTGCAATCGCGACGATTACCGAGCCCGATATTCTGATCGTTGACGAGACGCTGTCCGTCGGTGATGTGTTCTTCCAGCAAAAGTGTGAGGCCCGCATCCAGCACTTTATCCAGAGCGGCGACGTGACGGTTCTGTTCGTTTCGCACTCTATGGAGCAGGTTGAGCGCATCTGCCAGCGTGCCGTTTGGATTGAGAAGGGTGACCTTCGCATGGACGGCCCGGTCGATGAGGTCTGCAAGGCGTACCGCGAGCAGTTCAACTAGGTTATAATTACTTGCGCCTGACAGGCTTGTGCTTGCTTGGGCGTGCGGTTATTTGCTCCATTAGCTCAGTTGGATAGAGCAGGGGACTTCTAATCCCAAGGTCGACGGTTCGAATCCGCCATGGAGCACCATCGTTTATTAAGCCCAGACCGCTTGGTGGTCTGGGCTTTTTTCATCTTGTGTGTTGCTGGAGCCGAGCGCGAGCAAGCCGCTGCTGTTTGTTGGGGTTGGCATTTTACTTTTCGAGATGCTCTTTCAGCAGCTCCAACGCGTGGGCGTAGCCCTTCAGGCCCTCGCCGGTGATGGTGGCGAAGCAGGCCAGGCGGGCGTAGCTTACCTGGCGGAAGTCCTCGCGCGTCTCTACGGCGCTGATGTGGACCTCCACAGCCGGGATGGCGACGGCCTTGAGTGCGTCGAGGATCGCGACGCTTGTGTGCGTGTAGGCCGCCGGGTTGATGACGATGCCGTCGACCTTGCCGTAGGCCTCCTGGATCTTGTCGACGATGGTGCCCTCGTGGTTAGACTGGAAGACCTCGACTTCTTCGAAGCCCTGTGCGGCGCCCGCTTCCTGGCAGATCTGCACTAAGCGGTCGTAGTTGTCGTTGCCGTAGATGCCCGGCTCGCGAATGCCGAGCATGTTGAGGTTGGGGCCGTTGATGACGAGTGCTTTCATGGTTGCTTCCTTTGCAGTCGAGAAACCACCACAAAGGTGCCTGTCCCCTTTGTGGTGGTTTTGGTTAGAGAGCGGGTTGGAGGGTCTCGAGGAGGGCTTGGGCGGTGTTGGCGGCGCAGTCGCGTGAGTCGATGATGTAGTCGGCCCAGGCGCGGTAGCGCGGCATGCGCTGCTCGGCCAGCTTGTCGATGCCGTCGCGCGCGGTGATGGGGCGGCCCTTGTGGGCGAGCTCGTCGAGCTTGCGGTTGAGCATCACAATCTGGCTGTTCTGGTGTAGCAGCGGGTAGTTCTCGTCGCGTGTGACCACGCCGCCGCCGGTGGAGAGCACCAGGCCGCTGCGCTTGGAGATGTCGGCCAGCGCAGCCGTCTCCTGTTCGCGGAAGGCCGCCTCGCCGCGCTCGACGATAAAGTCGGCACAGGGCATGCCCAGACGCTCCTCGAGCGCGTGATCCAAGTCGATGTGCTCGCGGCCCGTGAGCACATCGACTTGCTCACCCACGCGGGTCTTGCCTGAACCCGGCATGCCGATCAGCGCGATGTTCTGTTCGCGGCGTGACAGGCGCTCCGTTACGTCCAGGATGCGCTCGCGCGGGGTGACTTGGCCGGTGTAGCGTTCGACAGCCTGCGCCGCTTGGGCCACGAGCATGAGCAGGCCGCCGATGCAGGGGATGCCGCGGCGCTCGGCCTCGAGCATGAGTCCCGTGCGGGCGGGGTTGTAGACAATGTCGATGACGCCCTCGAGCGCATCGAGGC
>WGSQ01000218.1 GCA_014871605.1 Collinsella sp.
GCCTCGCGCACTAGATCGCTCTGGGGGTCGACGTACTTGAGCTTGCCAGCGACCTCCTCGAGCGGCATGTGGCACATCTTGCCGTCACGCAGGGCAATCATGTAGCCAAACTCGCCGCGTAGGCAGCCCAGCGCGGCCTCGACGCCGCACTGGGTCGCAAAGATGCGGTCCTGGGCGTCGGGCTGACCGCCGCGCTGCGTGTGACCGGGGATGGCGACGCGGGTCTCGCGACCGGTCTTGGCCTCGATCTCCTTGGCGATGTCGTAGACGATCGACGGGCTCGTACGTCCGGCGAGCTTCTTCTTGTACTCCTTCTTGGGCAGCGCCGCGTCCTCCTTAGAGATGGCGCCCTCGGCGACGGCCACGATGGTAAAGCGGCTGCCGGTCTCCATGCGATGCTCGATGGTCTTGATGACGTTATCCATGTCGTAGGGGATCTCGGGAATCAGGATGACGTCCGCGCCGCCCGCGACGCCGGCGTACAGCGGAATCCAGCCAACCTTGTGGCCCATGATCTCGATGACGAACACGCGCCCATGGCTCGAAGCGGTGGTGTGAATGTCGTCGATGCACTTGGTGGCGACGTCGATGGCGCTCGTAAAGCCAAACGTCAGCTCGGTGCCCCAGGTGTCGTTATCGATGGTCTTGGGCAGGGCGATAACGTTGAGGCCCTCTTCGCGCAGGCGGTTGGCGGTCTTGGTGGAGCCGTTGCCACCCAGCATAAACAGGCAGTCGAGCTGCAGCTTATGATAGGTGTGGACCATCGCCGGCACCTTCTCGACACCATCGGTCTCGGGGGTATCCAGACGCTTGAACGGTGTGCGGCTCGTGCCCAGGATGGTGCCGCCGCGGGTGAGGATACCGCTAAAATCGGCGGGCGTCATGACGCGGAACCTGCTGTAGATAAGGCCCTGGTAGCCGTCCTCAAAACCATAGATCTCGATAGGTTCTTCGCTATTGGTCATAAGCGTTTTGACAATGCCGCGCATGGTGGCGTTGAGCGCCTGGCAGTCGCCGCCACTAGTAAGAAGACCGATCCTAAGCATGGTGAATCCTTCCGGGCAAGTTATAACATGCGCATAAGTTTACCCCCGCACACTGTTGATACGGGGGTAAAACGTGTTAGCTCAAGCGTATGGAAATGTAAACAACGTCAGGCGAGCGTAAGGACGACGGTGCCAGCTCCTTACAGTGCGAAGGCATCGACGTTGCCCCAGTGGCGGCGCAGCGTGATGGCGGCAGCGGGCTCGGTATTGTCAAAGACGACCGACCATTGCGTATTGCTGGTGATATCTTCCGGATTGGGCTCTTGCGCCGCAGCGCGAAGGGCCTTCCAAGCGACTGCCTCGTCCTGGGCACCGACATGGGCGTCAAGGACATCGGCGATTGCGATGGCGCGCTCTTTACCATGGCCCAGCTCGCCATTCTTTTGGTTGGGCAGCACTTCGTCGCCATAGCAGGCGTAGAAGTTCGTAACCTGGCGTACAGGAGTCGCTTTGAAAGCGCGGTCCGGATCGCGCGGATCCCACTCTACTACGCGCGCGTCACCGGCGGCGTCGTTGATAAAGAAGTGGTAATCGCGTCCTGCCATGGCGTGCATGTCGTAGGCGGAAAGCAGGTCGACAGCTTCTTGCGTGGTGGCGGCACGGTCGAGCACCAGACGGATGGCGAGTGAGGTATTGATGACGGGGCGTTGCGTGTCCTGGTCACAGGGCTTGGAATCCAGAGTGAGTACGGCAATGGACACGCCGCATTCGTTAACACCGTCGAGCTGGGCAAACGGGCCCATGAGTGCGGCGGCGCGTCCGGCGACGGAGTCAAGTGGAGTGTTGGCGCCCAGGTTATTGAGGGCCGCAAAGCCGATGGAGGCATAGCCGTCGCGCGGGTGATTGCGCACCAGCAGCGCCGAGGTGTCGTCCTTAAAGTCGTAATTGCGACCGGTGCGCACGCGGCCTTCGGCATCTACGGCGACAAAGGCGCTGCAGGCAAACTGGGGCGCCTGGACATGTGCCGGCACACCGGGCAGCACCTGCGCCACCACGGCATCGATGTAGGCCTGGTCGTCGCGCACGCCAGCGGCGATGATGCGATCAAGATCGTAGTCGTAAGCGATGTCGATTGCGTACAGGTCATAGCCATCCGCGTAGCCGGTCAAGCGTTTGAGCGACGCGGCGGACTTGATTTGCTTGTGATAAGCGATACCGGTGGCAGCGGCAAGGCCGACGGCGACTCCCGCGACACCGCAGGCGATGGCAATTTTACGTGGCTTCATGACGGCTCCTCTCGTCCTGTTAGCGTAATTGTCGCAAAAGGAGCGTGGGCATGATGGCTCAACTTGGCGAGCGGCGCGGGATTAAACACGGAATGAAGAGCGCGGCGCTGGCGTGGCGGGGTATGCTGGAGGGGACCATCAACCCAGCGAAAGGGGAGAGCATGACGGATCAGGAAGCGCCCGAGCGCGTGCACGTGACGGCCGACGATATCGAGGCCGCCAACGACCTCATCGACTTTATCGAGGCATGCCCCAGCATGTTCCATACGGCGGCGACCATTATGGCCGAGCTCGAAGAGGCGGGTTTTACCTACCTGCCCGAGAATGCGGCATGGGATATCGAGCCGGGCGGGCGTTATTACACGCAGCGCAACACCTCGAGCGTTGTTGCCTTTAAGGTGGGCGAGGACCTGGCCGCAACGTGGGGCGAGGACGGCGTTGCCGGCGACTATCATTTTCAGCTCACGGCGTCGCACAGCGATTCGCCGACGTTTAAGGTCAAGGCCGTGCCCGAGCTCGATGGCGCAGGCGAGACGCTGCGCCTGAACACCGAGGCATACGGCGGCATGATCGACTACACCTGGTTCGACCGTCCGCTGGCACTCGCGGGCC
>WGSQ01000219.1 GCA_014871605.1 Collinsella sp.
CCGACCCTCAACGACGTGTTCCTCGAGATCACCGGCCGCGAGCTGCGCGACTAGGGGGCAGCCATGTTCAACACCATTATCATCACGGTCAAAACGCTGCTGCGCCGGCCGAGCACGTGGGTCTGGGGCGCCCTCTTTCCCATCGCGCTTTCCACGATGTTCATGTTTATGTTTGCGAACCTGAGCTCCGACGGCACGGTCGACCCGGTGCCGGTTGCCGTCGTGGCGGACAAGGTCTGGGACGCTTCGACCTTTAAGGATGTGGCGACGTCGCTTGCCAAGGAAGGCGACGACCAGCTGCTCGAGATCCACGAGCTCGACGACGCAGCCGATGCGAACCGTGCGCTCAAGGCCGGTGAGGTCGCGGGTATCTATACGGTCGACGCTGCGGGCACGCCCAAGCTCACACTGCTATCGAGCTACGACAGCTCGCGCGCATCATCGGTGCTCACCGATCGCAGCATCCTGGAGACGGTGGCAAGCTCGTATACACAAAATGCCGAGCTCATGTCCCAGATTGCCCAGGACAACCCGGCGGCGCTCGCCGACCCCGAGGCGGTTGCGCGCGCCCTGTCGCTCGAGGGCGGCACCCGCCGCGTAAGCCTGACACGCACCACACCCGACGGCACGGTCATCTACTATTACGCGCTCTTTGGCCTGGTCGCGATGATGTCTGCCGAGTTTGCCGCCTTGAGCGTCATCGACCTGCAGCCCAATCTGTCGGGTCTTGGCGCGCGTCGCTGCGTGGGCGGTCTTTCCAAAACGGCGTCGCTGGCCGGTATCTTTGTGGGCTCGTGGCTGGTCTCCTTTGCCTCGATGGCGATCGCGATCGGCTACGTGCGTCTGGTCGTGGGCGTCGACTTTGGCGGGCGCGAGGGGCTGTGTTTGGTGGGCGGCGCCGCTTCCGCGCTTGCCGCCACGGGCTTGGGACTCTTTGTGGGCACGCTTCCCGTTAAGGGCGGCAAGGCGTCCAAGTCGGGCATCCTCACGGGCTTTGCCACTACGTGCGCCCTGTTCGCCGGCCTCTACGGCGAGCCAGCGATGGCGCTTGCCGACGACGTCGCCCGCGCCTGCCCGGCTGAGTGCTGGCTCAACCCCGTCAAGCTTATCTGCGACATGTTCAACCGCCTGTATTTCTTTGAAGACTTGGGGCCTTTTGCCGTTCGCGCGGGCGCGCTGGTCCTCATGACGCTGGTGTTTGTTGCCGCCGCCACGCTGATTTTTGGAAGGAGCCGCTATGAGCACCTTTAAGACTGCGCTGCGCATGGCGCTCGCGCATCCGTTCTACCTGCTCATCTATACGGTGTTCATATCGCTGATGGGTGTGTTCATCGCGGCATCGGTGAGCTGGAACTCGTCGCAGCTCACCGAGTACAAGCCCTACGACGCCAATGTGATTGTGGTCGACCGCGACGACAGCGATCTTTCGCGTGCGCTTACCAAGCATCTGGGGTCGCGCTTTGACCTGGTCACGGGTGTTGGCGACGACACGTACGACCTTGCGGATGCGCTCTCCAAGAGCAACAGCGCCAAGGGCAGCGCCGACTGCGTGTTCTTTATCCCGGAGGGGTTTGAGGACGACCTCGTTGCAGCCGCCCGCGTGGGGGAGTCCCTGCCCAAGCTCGATGTGACCTACGGTGCCGGCACCATGGCGGCGGCGCTTTCGTCTGCCGAGGCTTCGCGCTGGATCTCGCTCGCGGGCGCTGCAGCCGCACTTGAGCCCACTGCCTCCAACGGCGACGTTGCCAAGGCCGCCGAACATGCCGCTGCAAAGCGCGCGGAGGTCCAGATCGAGCAGGTCAAGGTCGACTCGACTGCTGCCGCCACGCTCGAGTCGTACTTCAACTTTGGCGCGTACGCGATTATCTCGTCGGTCATCGTGTCGGTGGGACTGGTGTTCTCGGGCATGAACGAGCCCGAGCGCGTGCGCCGCATGGATGCCAGCCCGGTCTCCGAGCGCCAGCGTTCACTTGCCGTGTTTGCGGCCGCCGCCGTGCTCACCGTCTGCATCTGGTTTGTGTCGAGCATGATGGGCGTCGTGGGCTTTGCCGGCGCGGTTGCCGAGGTCGGCGTGGGCCGCGTGTGCCTTGCGCTGGCGGCAACGTTTGCCCTAGCGTGCACGCCGCTTGCCGTTGGCTTTGCGCTGTCGAGCCTGGGCGCGCGCGAGGAGCTGCTCAACGGCGTGGGCAACCTGCTTGGCATGCTCATGACGTTTTTGGGCGGCGCCTGGATGCCGCTGTCGCTGATGGGCTCGGCCGTGCAGACCGTGGCGCATTTTGTGCCGACGTTTTGGGTGAACGGCGCAATCGGCAAGGCGCTTGCCTCGGATTTGACGTCCGCCGTGCTGGGCGACATCGCCTGCGATCTGGGCATCACAGTGCTTTTCGCTGCGGCCATCGCCGCCGCAGGCCTGGCCCTCGCACGCGCCAAATCCCGCGCCTAGTCTGAAATAAATCCTAGGCCTCGCCCCAAAATAGTTCGCCAAGGTTTACTATTACGTTCATAAAGTAGTACGAGGCTAACAATGGGGGATACCATGGCAACGCAGGAAGCCTACGTCCAGGTTAAGGATCTCAAAAAGCACTACGGCGACGGTGATGCGCGCCTGACGGTACTCGATGGCATCGACGCGTCCATCAACCGCGGCGAGATCTGCGTCATGCTGGGGCCCTCGGGCTCGGGCAAGTCGACCTTTCTCAACCTGATCGGCGGCCTGGAGGATGCTGACGGCGGCTCCATCATGGTGGACAGCTGCGACCTCACGGTGCTCAAGCCTGCCGACCTGGGCGAGTATCGCCGCCGTGAGCTGGGCTTTGTCTTCCAGTTCTACAACCTGGTGCCCGACCTCACCATCAAGGAGAACATCGAGGTCACGG
>WGSQ01000022.1 GCA_014871605.1 Collinsella sp.
ACCTACAACAGCGCGGTTAACAGCCGCGTGCTCTACCATTGAGCTACCGAGGAATTTAAAGCCCAACAGGAAGGGCTGGAAAATTCTGGCTCCCCGGGTAGGACTCGAACCTACAACAGCGCGGTTAACAGCCGCGTGCTCTACCATTGAGCTACCGAGGAATAGGTGCGTGCTCTCAAGCAACGAAGTTTATTATACGGACGAATCAGCTTAGGGCAAGAACTTTTTTAAGAAATTTTCCGACCTAATCATTGGGGACGTTCTTAAACGACTAGTCATTCAAGAACGTCCCCAACGACTACATGAAAGCGCCCCCAAGCGAATGTGCTTGAGGGCGCCTCTTGCTTGACTAGCTCTCGATATAGTCCTTCAGCTTGCTGCTACGGCTGGGATGGCGGAGCTTGGCCAGGGTCTTGGACTCGATCTGGCGGATGCGCTCGCGCGTGACGCCAAACTCGCGGCCGACTTCCTCGAGCGTGCGGGGATGTCCGTCGACAAGGCCAAAGCGCAGTTCGATAACCTTGCGCTCACGATCGGCAAGCGAATCGAGCACCTGGGTGAGCTGCTCCTGCAGCATAGAGAAGCTGGCCGCATCGGGCGGAACGATAGCCTGGGAGTCCTCGATGAAGTCGCCCAGCTGGGAATCCTCTTCCTCGCCGATGGGGGTCTCGAGCGACACGGGCTCCTGCGAGATCTTCTGGATCTCGCGGACGCGGTCGGCGCTCATGTCCATCTCGGCACCGATCTCTTCGGGGGTCGGGTCGCGGCCCAGGTCCTGAAGGAGCTGACGCTGCACGCGGACGAGTTTGTTGATAGTCTCGACCATGTGCACGGGAATACGGATGGTACGGGCCTGGTCGGCGATAGCGCGCGTAATGGCCTGACGGATCCACCACGTGGCGTACGTGGAGAACTTAAAGCCCTTCTGGTAGTCGAACTTCTCGACGGCGCGGATCAGACCGAGGTTGCCCTCCTGAATCAGGTCGAGGAACAGCATGCCGCGACCGACATAGCGCTTGGCGATGGAGACGACCAGACGAAGGTTTGCGCTGATGAGCGCCTGCTTGGCTTCGAGGCCCACGTTCTCAATGCGCGTAAGACGACGCATCTCGGCACGCGTGAGTTCGAGCTCACCAGCATCGGCAGCCTCGAGCTTCTCGGTGGCCTCAAGACCGGCCTCGATCTTCATGGCCAGATCGACCTCTTCGGAGGCGGTCAGCAGGTCGACCTTGCCGATCTCCTTGAGGTACATACGGACCGGGTCGCCGGTCAGCATCACCGTGGAGGCATCGATGCCACGCACGCGGGAGCGTGAACGGGACGTGCGCACGGTGCGCTTCTTCTTGCTCTTGGAAGAACCCATCTCGGCGTCGGCCTGACGGGCCATCTTGAGCTCGTGATCGTCGAGCGAGCCGGAATCGTGCTCGTCGTCGTCATCGAAATCGTCGGTATCGGTATCGTTATCGTCATCGTCGACGTCCATGGGGGCGTCGTCGTTACCGCTCGCGGAGATAATCTGAATGCCGCTGTTGCGCAGCGCGGAATACACCGCGGTGAGCTGCTCATCAGTTACATCGATATCCTTCAGGGCGACCTGAATCTCGTCCTCGGTTACCGAAGTCCTGTTTGAGCCGTTGCCCATGAGCTTTGCAACGTAGGATTCCAGCCCAGTACCCGTGCTCTCAGTCTTTTTTGGCACAGATTCTCCCTTCATAGTCCACAGGACTCAATACTTTAGCACACACAATGACGTCTATACCCAAAAAGAGGGCTGGATATAGGCGAGAATACGCTGGTTGACCACAACATCTAGGCTTGTTCGGTGCCTGCGGCCTCCAGGCCAATCAAACGGAACGGGTCCGCCACGCCGCCGATCGACTTTTGCAGTTCGCGCTGACGCTGCGAGTCCTGCGCGGCCTGGACGGTCAGCGCGCGACGGGCCTCATCATCGAGCGAACGGTCCTGGCGCAGCTTGGCCTGTGCGGCACGCATGCGACGCTTGATGGTGTAGAGCTCGAGCGTATCGAGCATAAACACGATGTTCGTCTCGGTGGGGTGCTTGCTCGTCGCCGAGATGCGCCCGGCACTCACAAGCGTTGCCGCATCGGGACACACCGAGCGCGCCGCATCCATGCAGGCTGCAGGATCGGTTCCTGGCGGCGTTGCCAGAACGGCCCATGCGATGGACTCGTGACGTGGGTCAACCCACTCGATGGAGCAGATGCGGTCGGCATACGTGCGGAACAGGTCGGGGTAGCTCGTGAGCATGGTCAACAGCTCGCGCTCCCCTGCCAAGGACTTGCGCTCAAGATCGGTAAGAACCATCGGCGCCGCCGCAGCCGGTGCACCCGAACCGTCAGCCGCAGGCACAGCGCCCATACCGTCAGGCACATCGATCGGCGGAAGATCTTCGACGACCTCCACGGGCGCGGCACCATAGGCATCGAGCGGGACGTAGTCGTACGGGTCCTCCTCGACCGGTGCGGACACCGGTGGCGTCGCACCCGCGGCCCAAGCACCGCGAGACGTCCCCTGCGAACCAGACGCCCGACCGCCCGCGCTGCCCGCGCGCTCAGCTTGCGCGCGTTGACGCTCATAGTTCTGCTCACGACGTCGTTCCGCATCCTCGCGCTTGGCGACATCGCGAAACACACGGCCCGAGCTCGCGCGCACGGTCTCCAGATCCAAACCCAGCAGGTCGGCAATCTGGATAAAGTACGTGTCGATCATATAGCTATCGCGCAGCGGATAGATGAGCGTCAGCGCATCCTCGAGCGCCTTGGCGCGACCGCCCGGCGTGGTGATGTCGCTCGACTCCTGCAGCGAACGGTAGACAAAGTCCATGAGCGGCTCGGCCGCGTCGATGCGCGCCTGCAGCTCCTGGCCGCCGTGCGCCGTAATAAACTCCATAGGGTCGTTGCCGTCGGGCAGTACCACGCAGCGCAGGTCCATCGAATCCTGCTCGATAAACTGAATCGCGCGGCGGGCGGCCTTCTGGCCCGCGGCATCGCCATCGAACATATACACGATGCGCTTGGCAAAGCGGGTGAGCGTCTTTACATGATGCTCCGTGAGCGCGGTGCCCAGCGTGGCGACAACGTTTTTAATCCCCGCCTCCCAGCAGGCGATGCAATCGGTATAGCCCTCCACCACGATGGCGGTATCCTGCGCGACGATAAACTCCTTGGCCCAATTAAAACCGTAGAGGTTTCGCTTTTTATGAAACACGCTCGTCTCGGCGGTGTTGAGGTACTTAGGCTGGCCGTCGCCCATAATGCGACCGCCAAAGGCAATGTTGTGACCCTGCTCGTCAAAGATGGGGAACATCACACGGTCGTAGAAGCGGTCGGCAAGCTGCCCGCGCCCGCGGCTCACGGCAACATTGGCGTCGATCATCTCCTGCGGGGTAAAACCCGCCTGGGACAGGTGCGACACCAGCGCGTTACGGCCTGGTGCAAAGCCCAGGCAGTAGCGGCGGCAGACGTCGCCACCCATGCCGCGGCTGGCAAAGTACTCGCGCGGACGACCGTCCTTACCGCGCATAAGCATGGTGTGGTAGAACTGGGCGGTCTCGGCGCACAGATCGTAGATGCGGGCACGCTTAGTACCGCGCTCGCGGCGATCTCCGGTGTCGTGCAGCTCAATACCTGCGCGATCGGCCAAATAACGGATTGACTCGGGAAAGCTCAGGTTCTCGCGCTTCATGATATAGGTGAAGACGTCGCCACCCTCGCCGCAGCCAAAGCAATGCCACACCTGCGTGGCGGGAATAATGTGGAAGGACGGCGTCTTTTCGCCATGGAAGGGGCAGCAGCCCCAAAACTCATGGCCGCGGGGCTTGAGCTCAACCGTTTCCTGCACGATGGCAACCAAGTCAGACGCAGCGCGTACCTGGTCTTTTTCCTCATCGCTAATCACGGATGCTCACCCCCTGATCGCCCAAGTTGTGACGAATATCTTCGATATTACCCTCGACGGTCGCGATCAACTCATCCAGCGAATCGAACACACGCGAGGGACGCAGCCAGCGCGTAAACGCCAGCGAAACGAAAGCGCCGTACAGGTCGCCCGTATAACCAATTAAGTTGGCCTCGAGATGCGCCGAAGCGGCATCGTCGGCATACGTCGGCGGCAGTCCGACGTTAACGGCAGCGGGCCACACGATGTCATTGACCAGCACCAGACCCTCATACACGCCATCGGCTGGCACCTGAATGCCGTCGGGAACCTGCAAGTTTGCCGTGGGAAAGCCCATGCCAGAACCCTCGTGACGGCCGCGAATAACACCGCCGCGCACCATATACGGACGGCCGAGTAACTCAGCAGCAAGCTCCACATGGCCCTGTCCCAGCTCATGACGAATGCGGGTGGCGCAAATGGCCTCACCGCCCTCGCAAAGCAGGTCGTGACCATACACGTCAACGCCGTGCTCGGAACCCCAGGAGCGCATCTCGGCAACACCAGAAGCACCGCCACGACCCAGCCTAAAGTCACTGCCAACGCGAATCGAGCGAATGTCGACTACGCGTGACAGCAGTGCGAGAAAACCGACATGGTCGAGTGCCGCAACCTCAGGCGTAAAGGGAACGGCCACCACTGTATCGACCCCAGTCTGAGCCAAGGCATGCAGACGGTCGGCCGTCGTCATCAATTTTTGAGCGGGCGAAGGGCTCACCACAACGTCCGGGTCGGGATCGAAGGTAACCACGACCGCCTTACAGCCATGGGCACGGGCATCACGGACAAGCGCTTCGATGAGTTCCTGGTGTCCACGGTGAACGCCGTCGAACACGCCAATGGCAATCGATGCGGCACCCAAGTGCTCACACTCATCAAACGTATCGGCAGCAACGATGCGAGCCTCGTCCGACTCGCCCGCGAAAAAGACACGCGCGAGCTCGCGAGCGGACAACATCATCGAACACCGCCGACTGCCTGCGGAAACACGTGCTCCATGACAAAGCGGCCGCCCTCAATGCGGGCGAGCGCCTTGAGTCCCCCATCGAGCACCAACGCAAACGGCGCCTTCGAGGAATCGAAATCGGCAAGCGCACGCTCAACGGGAATGCGTCGGCCGCAGAGCAGGTCGTCGGCAAGATTGCCCGGCAAGTCAACACGTGTGGCGCCCAGGGCCGCAATGGGATCCAGGGCAAAGCCAGCCGCGGACTCGGGAGAAAGCTCCTCGACCGCATGACAAGCGCCAATGGAAACAACACCGGAAGCCGTGCGGCGCAGCGCGGAAATATGCGCGGCGCTATCGCAAGCGCGGCCCAGGTCGCGAGCGAGCGCACGGATATAGGTGCCCTTGCTCACCGAGAACGCCACGGTCCACACACACGTATCACCTTCGCCGCCCACGGCGATCAGGTCGGCGGCATAGACCTCGACGGGGCGCGGAGGTAGGTCCACCGCATTGCCCTCGCGAGCAGACTTGTAGGCGCGAACGCCATTGACCGAGATAGCCGAAAACGCCGGCGGCACCTGCATCTGCGGACCCAGCATGGCGGCCAAGTGCTCACGGGCAAAGGCAGGATCGCGGAGCTCGTTGCCAACAGCCACCGTGCGGACCGCCTCGCCCTCCGCATCATCGGTATTGGTCTCGGCGCCAAACGAAATGTCGGCGACATAGCTTTTGGTATCGAGGGTAAGCATGCCCAGCAGACGGGTGGCCTGGCCCACGCCCACCACCATGACACCGGATGCCATGGGGTCGAGCGTGCCGGCATGGCCGACGCGCCGCTCATGGAGGGCGCGTCGGCATTGCGAAACCACGTCATGGGACGTGCAGCCCACCGGCTTATCGACGGCGAGTAGCATATTCAATTGAGAAGGCGTTCGACGAGCCATGTACCATCCAATTAGTTAGAGCTCGACGGTCACCGAAGCGGGATCCTCCCCCACCAGCTCGGCCAGCATGGGAAGTGCCACGGCGAGCGTCTCGCGAATCGTTCCGTTGTTGGAGAAACCGGCGGCAGCATGATGCCCGCCACCGCCAAAGTTGGCAGCAATCTCGGACACATCGAGGTCGCCCTTGGAGCGCAGGTTGCCACGCACCTTGGTATCGCCCTCAATGCCCTTTAAGAACATGCAAACCTCGACGCCCATCACCGAACGCACCACATCGACCAGGCCGTCGCACTCGTCCGAGGTGACACCGCAGGCCTCAAGGTCGCTCTGGTAGGCATAGCTATACGCCACGCGCCCATGCGCGACCGTCTTAATGCGACCCATGACAATGGACTTGAGGTACAAAAACTCAACGCGCATGCTCTGATAGACCTCGAGCGCAACGCGCGCCGGATCGGCACCGTGCGCCACCAGGCGCGAGGCCGCATGGAACGCGGCGGCATCGGCGTTTTGGTACTGAAAACGGCCGGTATCGGTCACCAAGCCGCACAGCAAGCAGGTCGCGACGCCATCACGTGCGACAATGCCGCAATTGTCCAAGAAACGGTCGATGATCATGGCGCAGGCCGCGGCATCGACGCGCCTCAGACTGAGCTCGGCAAACTCCTCGCGCGCCGGATGATGATCGAAGCACACCACATGCTTGGAGCGACGAAGCACCTCGGCGGAATTATTGAGGCGTTCGACGACCGGTACGTCCACCGAGATGAACAGGTCCGGATTGCCGGCGTACGCAGATGCCGGCACCAGACGATCGGAGCCTTCCATAAAGCGGTAGATGCGCGGAACCGGGTCATCGTCTGCCAGCAGCAGCGCAATGTCCTTGTTGGGAAAAAACTTCATGAGCGAAAGGCCCAGACCCAATACGGAGCCCAAGGCATCGCCATCGGGAGAAGTGTGTCCCGAAATCGCAATGGAGGACGCACCCTCGATGAGCTCGAGGATGCGTCGCTGAATATCTGCAGACTCGCACGAGGCGAGGTCGGCGGAATTAGTCATCTAAAGCGGCCTCCTGGGCGGCATCCGCTATCGGATAGCCGTCCTCGTCCTTTTCGATCGCAAGCGTGGCGGGAACGTTTTCCAGCGCACGCGTGATGCGCTCGGCCTCATCGGTCGAGCGATCGATGCGAAAATCGAGCTCGGGCGTGACACGCCAATCGAGCGAGCGAGCCAACAGGCTGCGAATACGGCCCTTGGCGCTTGCGAGCGCCTCCATGACCTCGTCGTAGCGGCTCGCATCGCACGACACGTACACACGCGCGAACGAACGGTCCACCGCGACCTCGACCGCGGTCAAAGTAACCAGGTCGAGACGCGGATCGGAAACCTCAAAGAGCAGGATATAACCGAGCTTCTCGCGAAGCTGCTCGCCCAGACGGCGGGTTGCCTGCGTTTGCTTCATAGCGCTACCCCCTACTCGGTACGGGCAACCTGGTCGATGCGGTAACCCTCGATCTGGTCGCCGGGCTTGATGTCCTGGAAGTTCTCCAGGCCAATGCCGCCCTCGGAACCGCTCTTGAGGCTCTTGGCCTCGTCCTTGTAGTGGCGCATCGAGGCGATCTTGCCGTTGAAGACCACGATACCGTCGCGCACCAGACGCACGGAATCGGTCGCGGCGATCTCGCCCTCCTCGACGCGGACACCGGCGGCGATACCGACTTTGGGCACCTTGAAGGTGTCCAGGACGGTCGCGGTACCCGTGGCGACCTCGACCTCGGTGGGCTTGAGCATGCCGATACGGGCGGCGTCGAGCTCCTCGAGGCACTTGTAGATAACGTCGTAGCAACGGATCTCGACGCCCTCGCGCTCGGCAGCGGAGCGGGCCTTACCGTCGGGACGGACGCCAAAGCCGATGATGATGGCGTTGGAGGCGTCGGCCAGGACGACGTCGGTCTCGTTGATGGCGCCGACAGCGGAGTGGATCGTGTTGATGCGAACCTCGGACTGATCCATCTTGTCGAGCGAGTCCTGAAGGGCCTCGATGGAACCCTGGACGTCTGCCTTGATGATCAGGTTGAGCTCCTTGACCTCGGCGTCGGCAATAGTCTCGAAGAGGTTCTCGAGCGTGACGTGCTTGACGCGGCTCTGCTCCTCGATACGGGCCTTGAGCGAACGCTCGTCGGCCAGGGCACGAGCCTCGCGCTCGTCCTCGAACACGCGGAACTCGTCACCGGCGTTGGGCACGGACTGCAGGCCCAGGATCTCGACGGCGTCGGAGGGACCAGCCTCGGTGACGGCGCGACCCTTGGGGTCGAGCATGGCGCGGACGCGACCGTAGGTAAGGCCGGCGACCAGCGTATCGCCCACGTGCAGGGTACCGCGGGTCACGAGCACGGTAGCGACCGAGCCGCGGCCCTTGTCGAGCTTGGCCTCAAGGACGTTGCCGGAGGCAAAGGTGTCCGGGTTGGCCTTGAGCTCGAGCACGTCGGCCTGGAGCAGCACGGTCTCCAGAAGGTCGTCGATACCGATCTTCTGCTTGGCCGAGATGTTGACGAACATGTTCTGTCCGCCCCACTCCTCGGGGATGACGCCGTACTCGGTGAGCTCCTGACGCACACGGTCGGGGTTGGCGCCCGGCTTATCGATCTTGTTGACGGCAACGACGATGGGTACGCCGGCAGCCTTGGCGTGGTTAATCGACTCGACCGTCTGGGGCATGACGCCGTCGTCGGCGGCGACGATCAGGATGACGATGTCGGTCACCTTGGCGCCACGGGCACGCATAGCCGTAAAGGTGGCGTGACCCGGGGTATCGATAAAGGTGATCTTGCGGTCGTTGATCATGACCTGCGAAGCGCCGATGGCCTGCGTAATGCCGCCCGCCTCGCCGGCAGCAACGCCGGTGTGACGGATGGCGTCGAGCAGCGACGTCTTGCCGTGGTCGACGTGGCCCATGACGGTGACGACCGGGGCGCGCGGCTTAAGGTCGGCGGGATCGTCGTAGAACGAGAAGGTGTTCTCCTCCTCGGGGGTGATGATCTTAATCTGACGGCCCAGGTCGTCGGCAACGAGCTCGACAAGGTCGTCGGACATGGACTGCGTCATCGTGAGCGGAGTACCCAGCAGGAACAGGCGCTTGATGATGTCGTTGGCCGGAACGTCGAGCGCCTCGGCAAGCTCCTGGACGGTAACGCCCTGGGAGACCTTGATGGCGTCGAGGTCCTCGGGGTTCACGCCCTGGGCCAGCGCCTCCTCTATCTTGCGCTCCTCCTGAGCCTTGGCAGCCTCGCGCTCGCGCTTCTCCTTGCGCTTCTTGCGGCGACCGGTGGACTCGCGAGAGGCCTCCTCGACGGCGGCACGAGCCTCCTCGAGCACCTTCTCGCGGCTGTACTCCTCGGCCTCGCGAGCCATGCGGCTGTAGTGGTCCTCTTCGTTGTTGTGACCGCCCTTGCGCTTCTTGCCCTTGCCCTGCTTGTCGGGGTTGGGGAAGTCCATGCCGGCAGCGACGTTGTTGCTGGCGTTGGTGCGATGGCTGTGCGGACGGCTCTCGGAGGCGTTGCGCTCGGAGTTGTTGTCGGAAGCGTTGCGATCGTTACGACGGCCACCGCGGCGGTCGTTGTTGCCGCCACGACGGTTACCGCGCTCGGCGGCGCGCTCGGCCTTGGCCTTGTCCTCGGCGTCCTTCTTCTCCTTGAGCACGGTCTCCTGTGCGGCGATCTGGTCGAGCAGCGAACGGAAACGCGAACCGGAGTCGGAAGCGGGAACGGCGCGGCGCTGGGCCTCGCGGGCAGCCTCCTCCTTCTCGCGGGCAAGGCGCTCCTGCTCGGCCTTCTTCTTGGCCTCGGCCTCGGCGCGGGCAGCCTCCTCGGCAGCCTGGGCTGCGGCGAACTGGCGGCGCTCCTCCTCGCGTGCCTTCTCGGCGGCGATGCGCTCGCGCTCGGCCTCGGCGGCGCGTGCAGCCTCCTCGGCGGCAGCCGCCTGCTCCTCGGCCTGCTTAGCGGCCTCGACTTCCTGAGCGCGGGCCTCGATCACCGAGGCGAGCTGCTTGCGGACCATAGCGACATAAGCGTCCTCCAAGGTGGAGGAAGCGGACTTAGCGGGAATCTTCATATCGGCGAGATGACCCATCAGTTCCTTGGAGGTCATGCCGAACTCTTTGGCCAGGGTGGACACACGGACTTTTGCCATATGACTTCACCTACCCTTTCTGGCACCTTGGGTGCCTAGAGACTGAACGAGCGTGGGAGACGCGCCGGGACCCGCCCGGCGCAACCGCGCGCTAGATCAGGTCCTCCGCATCATCGAAGGCGTCGGTGTCATGGACACCGCAGAAACGGGAGCCGGGACGAGCCTGGTTGCGGCACTGGATGCCGTCCTCGGACACGTACTCGCAGCGGCGGACGTCCTCGTCCTCCTCGTCACCGATCAGGTCGGCGGCGGGCTCCTCGTGAACGGGAACGTTCTTGAGGATGTCGGCAGCAAGCGTCTCGGACTTGATGTCGATGTGCCAGCCGGTCAGGCGCGCGGCGAGGCGGGCGTTCTGGCCCTCCTTGCCGATGGCGAGGGACAGCTGGTCGTCGGGCACGATGACGCCGGCGTAGGCCTTCTCCTCGTCGATGAGGACGCGGGTGACCTTAGCGGGCGACAGGGCGTTGGCGACGTAGACGGCAGGATCGGCATCCCACAGGATGACGTCGACGCGCTCGCCACGGAGCTCGCCCACGACAGCGCGAACACGGCTGCCCTTGGGGCCGACGCAGGCGCCCACGGGATCCAGACGGTCGTCGAGCGAGTGAACGGCGACCTTAGAGCGCTGGCCGGGCTCGCGGGCGATCGACTTGATCTGGACGGTGCCCTCATAGATCTCGGGCACCTCCTGCTCAAACAGACGACGCATGAGCTCGGGGTGAGTACGGGAGATGACAATCGGCGGACGGCTGTGCTCGCCACGAACCGGCTGCAGGTTGGAGTTGGGGTCGCGAACGTCGATAATCACGGCCTTGATGTGCTGGTTGTGCAGGTAGCGCTCGCCCATCGGACGCTCGTTGCGCTCGTTCTCGTAACGGCGCTGGTCGAAGTGCGGCAGCTCGGCCTCGACGCCCTCGCGAATCTTGACGATCGTGAAGTCGGGCGTGGACTGCAGCACGGTACCGCTGATGAGGTCACCGATGCGGCCGGAGAACTCCTCGTAGATCTGCTCGCGGGCGGAGTTGCGCACGATGGCGTTGATCTCGGCCTTGGCGTGCTGGGCGGCGATGCGGCTCGTGTTCTTGGGGGTGACGTCGATCTCCTCGAACTCGGTGAAGTTGCCTTCCTCGTCCATGGAATCGTCAATCGGCTCCAGACGGTAGACGTAGATCTTGCCGGTGGTGCGGTCGATGGTCACCTTGGCGCCCCACTCAAGATGCAGGATCTCGGCATAGCTCTTGGCGAGCGACTGCTCCAGGCGGTCGATCAGGTAGAGCTGGTCGATGTGCTTCTCCTGGCAAAGCTCCATCAGGGCGGACATCATGTCGGATGCTGCCATCTTACTTTCCTTCCTTCGCGGGCTTGAAGTCGTAGGTGGGCTTCAACTTGCACTTTTTAACATCAGAGAAATCGAGGGTGACGGACTCGCCGTCCTCGAGCTCGAGGGTCACGTTCGCCTCGGTGGCGGCGGCAATCTTGCCGGCGTACTTGCGACGGCCCTCGGTGGCGGTGGAGGTGAGCTCACAGTTCTCGCCCACAAAGCGGGCAAAGTCGCACGGGCGGCGCAGCGGGCGCGCCATGCCAGGGCTCGACACCTCGAGCGTATAGCTCGAAGAGATGGGGTCGAGCTCCTCAATCACATCGCCGACCCACTTGGTGTTGGCCGTGACGTCGTTGAGCGACAGGCTCTGACCCTCGGCACCCTCGATACGCACGCGCACGCAGGGGGCCTTGGTGGCACCCACGAGCTCGACGTCGACGATGTCGACATCGTGCTGGGGAGCGACGGCCTCGAGCGCGTCGATGATCGCCTGCTCGGTCTTAGTCTTGACCATTGCGGCACCTCCATCCATACAAAAAAGAAGCGGGGCCGAAACCCCACTTCTTTCAATTACAACTTCATTTGCAAGCAAACTATACCAATAGCTGCGGAAACGTGCAAGCGCAGTACGAATCTGCAGGTCAGCGTGCGCACAGCTTCTCCACAAGAATACAACAATTAGGCGAGGGCCCCTATGCGGTGCTCCCCCAAAAGCCTCAAAACGGGCCATGCGTCCCACCCCGTAAGGCGAATCGGGCCCTATGGGCATTCCGCCCCTGGGCGTGCATCAGTCAGACTGCCCATAAGGGACACTCTGGAACAGATAAGTCGGACGCACGCATCGACCGCGCAGCCTTCCAGTTCCTCTACGGCAAGGAGGTACCCTGAAACGCCTAGGCACCCTCTGCGCAACCGCGCTCGTCGTCGCTGCCTGCTCGTTCGCTCTGACCGGCTGCAGCGACATCGATGGCAACACCGGACCATGCGAGCCGGATCTTGGCAGCACCAAAGCCATCGAAAAAACGACGCCTTCGGAGCGTTTCGACAAAATAGACGAAGACATCGTCGACCCCCAGGGTTTGGGTTTCGACCCTCAAGAACAATTCCCCATCGACCTAGAGGCAGACGAGAACGTCCATGTTACCTGCGTGGGCAAGGACACAGATGGCTACGGCGACGCCGTGTTGGTCTTTGCGGTGACAAACAACACCGATGTCGACATGATGTTTGGCGATGTTGATGCTTATGCCTATGTCAACGGTGTCGTCCGCGACGTGCGCATGCGCCAGCCCGTCGCCGCAGGCGAAGAAACGACCGCTATGCTCACCTTTGTAGGCACCTTCGACGATCCAGGCTTTGACGTGAACAGCGACCTCAACGACATCTACCTCAACATCTGGATGTTTGAGGAGCAGACGGGCAATGTCTACTTTAGGGACCTGGTACACATTCCATAGCGGGTGACATGGAACATAAGCCAAGCAGGGTACACAACGAAAGACGAGGGACGACCCAGTCGGATCGTCCCTCGTCTTAAACACGTCAACTATGCTCGCAGTGCTTACTTGACCACCAGGTTGACCAGCTTGCCGGGCACGCAGATGGCCTTGACGACCGTCTTGCCCTCGAGCCACTTGGCAACGGCCTCCTCGGCGGCAGCCTGCATCTCCCCGTTGGAGGCATCGCGGGCAACGTCGATGCGGCCACGGACCTTACCGAGCACCTGAACGACGATCTGCACCGTGTCCTCGATGGACTCGGCCAGGTCGAACTCGGGCCAGGCGGCGGTGTAGGCGTTGCCCTCGCAGCCGAGAGCCTCGTGCCACAGCTCGTCGGCCCAGAACGGGCAAATGGGGGCAAGGACGCTCACGATATCCTTGGCCACACCGTAGCACAGCGCCTTGTCACGGTCAGCGCCCTCAGTGGCGTTGAGGTAGGCGCTCGCCGCGTTGACGAGCTCCATGACGGCCGAGATGGCGGTGTTGAACTGGCCGCGGTCGAAGTCCTCGGTGCACTTGGCGATGGTACGGTGACGCTCGCGATAGAGCTTCATCGCAACCTCGTCGAGCGCGGACTTGTCGAAGGCCACGTTGGCGTCGCCGGACTGGACGAGCTGCCACACGATACGCCAGGCGCGCTTGATGAAGCGGTTGGCGCCCTCAACGGCCTTGGGATCCCAGTCGAAGTCCTTCTCGGGCGGGGCGATAAACAGGATCGCAAGACGCATGGTGTCGGCGCCGTAGGGCTCGATGACCGAGCTCGGGGGCACGACGTTGCCCTTGGACTTGGACATAGTGTCGCCGTTCTCGTCCTTGACCATGCCCTGGCACAGCAGGTTAGTGAAGGGCTCATCCACGCTCAGCAGGCCCAGGTCGCGCAGCGCCTTGGTAAAGAAGCGACTGTAGAGCAGGTGCAGAATGGCGTGCTCGATGCCGCCGATGTAGTTATCGACGGGCATCCAACGGTCGGCGGCTTCGTGGGAGAAGGGCAGCTCGGTGTTGTGCGGGTCGGTATAGCGCAGGTAATACCAGCTGGAGCAGGTAAAGGTGTCCATGGTATCGGTCTCGCGCTTGGCCGGACGGCCGCAGACCGGGCAGGTGGTCTCGTAGAACTCCTTGCACTCGGCGAGGGTCTCGCCGGCGCCCAGGTCCAGGTTCTCGGGCAGCGTCACCGGCAGCTGGTCCTCGGGCACGGGCACGATGCCACAGTGCTCGCAGTGGATGGCCGGGATGGGGTTGCCCCAATAGCGCTGGCGGCTGATGAGCCAGTCGCGCAGACGGAACTCGACCTTGCGACGACCGCAGCCCATGGCCTCGAGGTCGGCCACGATGGCAGCCTCGCCCTCGGAGTGCTTGCCGCCGCGCATGCCGGTGTACTTGCCGGACTGAACGAGCGTGCCCTCGGCAGCGTGGGCGCAATCCCAGTCGACGGTCTCGGCATGGAAGGTATCGATGGTCTCACCGCTGGCCTCGACGGCAGCGCGGTCGTCATCGTCCAGGATGATCGGCACGATCGGCAGGTCGTACTTGCGGGCGAATTCAAAGTCGCGCTGGTCACCGCAGGGAACGGCCATGACGGCACCGGTGCCGTAGTCAGCAACGACGTAGTCGGCAACCCACACAGGGACCTTCTCGCCGTTGACGGGGTTCACCACGTAGCGGCCGGTAAAGGCGCCGTGCTTCTCGAGGGTGCCCTGGGCACGCTCGACGGCAGAGATATGCTTGGAGTCCTCGACGATCTTGGTGACGGCCTCCTCGTACTCCGTGCCCTCGACGAGCTCGTGCAGACGAGCGTACTCGGGAGCCAAGACAAAGAAGGACACGCCAAAGAGCGTATCGGCACGTGTGGTAAAGACGGTGATCTTGCCCTCATCGCCCTCGATGGGCTCGCCATCCTGGTCGCACAGGGTAAAGTCGACCTCGGCGCCCTCGGAGCGGCCGATCCAGTTGGCCTGCATCTGCTTGACGCGCTCAGGCCAGCCAGGGAGCTTCTCCAAGTCGTCGAGCAGCTCCTGAGAGTACTCGGTAATCTTGTAGTACCACTGCTCAAGGTCGCGCTTCTCGGGCTCGGTGCCGCAGCGCCAGCACTTGCCCTCAGTGACCTGCTCGTTGGCCAGAACGGTCTTGCAGGTGGGGCACCAGTTGACCGGGTTCTTCTTGCGGTATACCAGGCCCTTTTCCCACATCTTCTCAAAGATCCACTGACCCCAGCGGTAGTAGTCGGGGCTGCAGGTCTTGACCATGCGATCCAGATCGTAGGAGAAGCCCATGCGCTTCATCGTGGCGAGCGCCTGGTCCATGTTCTTATACGTCCACGCGGCAGCCTGCGTGTTGTGCTTGATGGCGGCGTTCTCGGCGGGCAGGCCAAAGGCATCGAAGCCGATGGGGTGCAGCACGTCGTAGCCGCGCATGCGAGCCTGACGGGCCATGGCATCGCCGATGGTATAGTTGCGCGCGTGGCCCATGTGCAGATCGCCCGACGGATACGGGAACATCTCGAGCACGTACTTCTTGGGCTTGCTGTCGTCGGTGTCGACCGCGAAGAGGTTGGAGTCCTCCCAGGCCTTCATCCACCTGGACTCAATGGCCTGCGCGTCGTAGGCAGGGATCTCGTCCTTATGATCTGTGCAATCGCACATATCAGCTCCTTTGTTATCTCGGTTGGGGCGGGGCGTTCTTACCTTTACTCGCTGCTGCGGACAATCCTGCTCGCACGAAGAGCACATTAAGTGCTCTTCGGCTCGTGCGGAACTTGCAGCGAGCAAAGGTAAGAACGCCCCGCCACATCGTTAACTCGCATGATGATAGCAAATACGACAAGCGAGATGCCTGCGACTTGCAGGCATCTCGCTTTATCTAAATAACGTGGTTGATGCTCAACCTTTATGTGAGGCTCTTACCTTATCGATAAGATACGGACTGCTGCGAATCTTTGACTACAACGTCGTGGGCGCCGCCTTCGACGATGGAGGTGGAGCTGACCAGCGTTAGGCGTGCCTTTTCCTGGAGCTCGGGGATCGAGAGGGCGCCGCAGTTGCACATCGTGGACTTGACCTTGTAGAGCGTACCGCCCACGCCGTCCTTGAGGGAACCGGCGTAGGGAACGTAGGAGTCGACGCCCTCGACGAAGCTGAGCTTCGCGGCGCCACCCAGGTCGTAGCGCTGCCAGTTGCGGGCACGCGCAGAACCCTCGCCCCAGTACTCCTTCATGTACTGGCCGTTCACGTTGACGCGCTCGGTCGGGCTCTCGTCGAAGCGGGCGAAGTAGCGGCCCAACATCATAAAGTCGGCGCCCATGGCAAGGGCGAGCGTCATGTGGTAGTCGTAGACGATGCCGCCGTCGGAGCAAACGGGCACGTAGACGCCGGTCTCCTCGTAGTACTCGTCACGAGCGCGGCAGACGTCGATCAACGCGGTGGCCTGGCCACGGCCGATGCCCTTGGTCTCGCGGGTAATGCAGATGGAACCGCCGCCGATACCGACCTTGATGAAGTCGGCACCGCAGTCGGCCAGGAAGCGGAAGCCCTCGGCGTCGACGACGTTACCAGCACCAACCTTGACGTCCTCGCCGTAGTTGGCGCGGATCCACTCGATAGTGCGCTTCTGCCACTCGCTGAAGCCCTCGGAGGAGTCGATGCACAGAACGTCGGCACCGGCCTCGATGAGCAGCGGCACGCGCTCGGCATAGTCGCGGGTGTTGATACCGGCGCCGACCATGTAGCGCTTGTCGTTATCGAGCAGCTCGTTGGGGTTGGTCTTGTGGCTGTCGTAGTCCTTGCGGAACACAATGCCCATGAGGTGATCGTTGTCGTCGACGATTGGCAGGGCGTTGAGCTTGTTATCCCAGATGACGTCGTTGGCAACCTTGAGGCTGATGTTCTTGTCGCCCACGATGAGCTGCTCACGCGGGGTCATGAACTCGGAGACCTTCGTCTGGTGGTCATCGCGACTGGGACGATAGTCACGGCTGGTGACGATGCCCAGGAGCTTACCCTTGGGAGTGCCGTCGTCGGTAACCGGCATGGTGGAGTGACCGGTCTTCTCCTTGAGCTCGATGACCTGCTCCATGGTCATGTCGGGGGTCAGCGTGGAATCGGACTGAACGAAGCCGGCCTTGTGATCCTTGACGGCCTTGACCATGGCGGCCTCGGACTCGGCGCTCTGGGAACCGTAAATGAAGGACAGGCCGCCCTCGGTAGCGAGCGCGACACCCATGTCGACGCCCGAGACGGACTGCATGATGGCGGAAACCATGGGGATGTTCAGGGTGATTGCCGGCTTCTCACCGCGCTTAAAGCGGGTTAGCGGCGTCTTAAGAGAGACGTTGTTGGGGATGCACTGCGAGGACGAGTAACCAGGGACCAGCAGATACTCCGAAAACGTGTGGGACTCACCGGGAAAGAACGTAGCCATGTTTCTCCTTTTTCCATGCGACCGGTCGGCTGCAGGCCTCGTAGGACCCAGCCCAACCTTGGGCGCCCAATACTGGGGAAGTATCTTAACGCACTTTGACTGCTACAATGCAGGATTTAAGAAGAGCACACGAGGGTTTGACGCAGGCTTTGCGTTTGCCCAGCAAACACTTTAGCGGGAAGACGTGGAGCACATGGAGTACAAGACGACGGCAAAGTTGGTCATTCAAGCGTGCGACAAGGAACTGCCGGGCGTGTTCGGCCACGGCTGCGTCTTGCTGCTACAGGGTATTGCCCGCGAGCACTCGCTCAACCGCGCCGCCAAGAGCATGGGCATGGCGTACTCCAAGGCCTGGCGCATTGTGAACGAGGCCGAAGGACAGCTGGGCTGCAAGCTCATCGAGCGCAACGGCGCCCGTGGATCCACCCTCACCCCCGCCGGAGAGCGAGCCATAGCGGTCTACGAGGAGCTGCAGACCGACATCAACAACGTCATCGCCACCAAAGCCAACGACCTCATCGCCAGCATCAAAGAGTAGCCCATTTGGGACGGGGCCTTATAGCCACACAACCCCTTCTCATAAGTTGCGGTGAAATAGGGACTGTT
>WGSQ01000220.1 GCA_014871605.1 Collinsella sp.
AGAAGATGACGGGGCGGAATGTCAATCCTGGTCTAACAGAGCCTTAAAAAATCATCCCGCGGGGCTTATGGCTCACGCGGGATGATGGCGTCTTACTTTTTCTTGTCCTGCTCCAGCAGTTCGGACGGTGTGCGATCGGGCTTGCCGCCGCGGAAAATCTCGCGGCCATGCAGACGATGCTCCAGGTCACGCTCGGCCTTTTCCTCGTCAATCTTGGTCTGGCTCACCACCGGATCCTCAATCAACGACGACACCGAGTTCACCTGCTTCTGAATGCGCTCGGCGATGGTGTCATCCATACTCACGATGCGCATCTTCCAGTCGATACTCGTGGCGTTGGATGAGCTCTTGGTCCACACGAACGTCAAAATGGCGCTCTGGTGGCCCCGCGCGGGGAACATGCCAAAGAAGGAATCGTGCTGAATGTTGCTATCCTCGTCGATATAGGCGTGAACGTTATACACCACGCGGTCAATCTTATCGTTGAGCAGCGCGTTGGTCGCGAGCGCCGCGGCCTGAATCTGCCCGTTGGACAGCAGCTCGAGCTCGTTGGCAGACGATGTGTCCAACACCGTCACCTCGACCGTGCCCGTACGCTCATCGGCTTCATCGACGGTAAAGTCGAGCGGGAACTGCGTAAAGCCGTTGCCCCACTCGAGTCCACCCTTGAGTGCTGTAGAAACGGTATCGACCGAAACGCTCTCGGACAGGTTGGCGGTGTTCAGACGACGCATCACGCCGTAGCCAATCTGCATGCCCACGATCAGCACCAAAATACCGATGACCACGGCCATCGCGGTCTTCGTAATGGTATGGCTCACCTGCGAGCCCGAAGGATCGTCCTCGGACAGTGGGTCGATATGTTTTGCCTGGCTCGCGCGGTCCTCGCTGCGCAGCTGCGCTAGCGCCGCTTTGTCACCGCGCTTGGCCGCAGCCTCCTTCTCACGCATGCGCTCGGTTCGCTTTTTGGCAAGCGTGGGATCCAAGACACCGGATGCATCGATTTCGGAGAATAACTCCGTCACTTCTTCCGGAGTCAAAGGGTTCTTGTCAGCCATAAACTTCCTGTCATATCAATCAGTCGAGCTCGTGCGCACGCGCACCTTCGAACTGCATTCGATAGTAACGGGCATAGGTGCCGCCACGGGCGAGAAGCTCCTCGTGCGTGCCACGCTCCACAACGCGACCATGCTCAACGGTCGCAATCTCATCGGCATGCTTAATGGTCGAAAGACGATGGGCGATGATGATCGTGGTACGGCCGCGTGCCAGCTCTTCGAGCGACTCCTGCACCGCCTCCTCGCTCTCGTTATCCAAAGCACTCGTCGCCTCATCCAAAATAAGGATCTTGGGATTCTTGAGAAACACGCGCGCGATGGCAACGCGCTGCTTCTGTCCGCCCGAAAGACGGCTGCCGCGCTCGCCTACCACGGTGTCGTAGCCCTGCGGAAGCGATTCGATAAAGGTATCGATATTGGCGCGGCGGGCCGCCTCGGCGATCTCTTCTGCCGTAGCACCCGGCTTGCCGTAGGCGATGTTCTCGCCGATTGTTCCGTCAAACAGGTAGACATCCTGCTGCACCAGGCCGATGGCACGACGCAGGCTCTGCTGCGTCACATCGCGCACATCCTGGCCGTCGATGCTAATGGAGCCGGCAGCCACGTCATAAAAGCGCGGCAGCAGCGAACAGGTCGTGGACTTGCCGCCGCCCGAAGGGCCAACCAAAGCGATGGTCTGCCCGGGCTTGATGGACAGATCCATATGGTCGATAACGGGACGCTCGTCGGCATCGCCCTCGCCCAGCTCGACATCCTCGTAGTTAAAGCACACGTCGTGATACTCCACGGCGCCGGCGGTCACCTGCAGATCCGTGGCGCCCGGCTTGTCCTGGATATCCGGCGCGGTCGAGAGCACCTCGTCCATACGCTTAAAGCCGGCAATAGCCTTCTGATACGTTTCGGCCGAATTGACGAGTGTCTCGAGCGGCGTGCAGAACAGCGAAATGTAGAGAGCGAAGGTTGCCATATCGACCGCCTGCAGCTGACCCTGGGCAACGAGCCAACCACCCAGCAGCACCACGATCACATAGAGCACACCCGAGAGCAGGCCATACGTCGCGGTATAGACGCCCATGGCGTGATACATGTTCTCCTTGGACGAAAGGTAGCGATTGTTGGAGGCGCGGAACTTGAAGCGTTCGGTCTCCTCGTTGGCAAAGCTCTTGACTACGCGCATGCCCGCCAGCGAATCCTGCAGCTGCGCATTGATGCCGCTGATCTTTTTGCGGTTGTCGCTAAAGACCTCGCGCATGCGCATGTTCTGCCAAAACATGATGACCGCAAACGCTGCCGTCACCACGGCCATGGCAAGCGCCAGCACCGGGGCGATGGTAAAGAGGATCACAAACGAGCCGATAATCTCGATGCCGCAGATGATGATCCACTCGGGCACGTGGTGTGCCGCCTCGCAGATATCAAATAGGTCGTTGACCACGCGGCTCATCATATCGCCCGAGCTGTTGCGGTCGAAGTATGCAAAGCTAAAGCGCTCATACTGGTCGAACAGGTCCTCGCGCATTTTGGACTCCATACGCGCGCCCATCACGTGACCCCAATAGCTCACAAAGTAGCGGCAGGCGCAGCGGACGGCATACATCAGCACCAAGCCCACCGCGATCATGCCGAGCGCCTGCATAATGGCAGCCTGACCCTGGGTAAACAGCCCGCCGCACAGATTGCGCAGAATAATAGGAAACGCGAGGTCAATGGCGGCAAGCACCAGAGCGCAAACAGTATCAGCAACAAAAAGCCCCATCTGGGGCTCGTAATACGAAAGAAACCTCTTAAACAT
>WGSQ01000221.1 GCA_014871605.1 Collinsella sp.
TGCCCGGGGCGGTTGTTGAGATAGCGCGAGACCGTGGCCGGGCTCACGCCCGCCTCGGCGGCAATGTCCTTGATTCTCATCTGCGCCATGGCGCACCCCGTTTCCCAATTGTCAGCAGTCTGAGCCATTTTAGGCATTTTTTTAAAAATCTCGCTTGCAAAAGGCTGTAGGTGAGTATACTACAACTCGAAACGAAACCGATTTCGTAAACCGATTTCGGCGAGCGTTGGCACGTAGGTGCAAAGATGTACCCTACCGTCTTGGCACCTCCGTGCCAACGCCATATCAAAGGTGTACGCACGAGTAAAAGGAGCTGCGCGACCATGGGTAAAACGGTTCTTACCTTCGGCGAGATCATGATGAGACTCTCGCCCAAAGACCACCTGCGTATTGAGCAGGCAACCGAGTTTGACGTCCGCTACGGTGGCGCCGAGGCCAACACCGCTCTTTCCCTAGTCTACCAAGGCGACAAGGCCGCTTACGTATCCGTTGTCCCGGCCAACCGCCTAGGCGAGTGCGCGCTGCGCTCGCTGAAGGCCTACGGCGTCGACACAACGCGCGTCGTGCGTCAGGGCGACCGTCTTGGCTCCTATGTGTTTGAGGTCGGCGCCTCGCAGCGCGGTAACGGTTGCGTCTACGACCGCAAGTACTCTGCCATCAACATGGCCAAGCGCGACGTCTTTAACTGGGACGAGATCCTCAAGGGCATCGATGTCTTCTATTTCTCCGGCGTGACCCCCGCCGTCTCCGATGAGATGGCCGCCGCCTGCAAGGATGCCCTCACCGCCTGCCGCGCCAAGGGCATCACGACCGTGTGCGACGTGAATTATCGCGGCAAGATGTGGTCGCCCGAGAAGTCGCAGGCCACCATGAAGGAACTCCTGCCGCTCGTCGACATCTGCATCGCCAACGACGAGGATGCGCCTGCCGGCCTTGGCATGACCTGCGTCTCCGGCTCCCTCGCCCACGGCATCGAGGAGCGTGACACCTACGTCGAGATGGCCCGTCAGATCTGCGCCGAGTACGGTTGCAAGAAGGTCGCCTCGGTCGTCCGCAACATCTCCTGCGTCGAGCGCTCCATCTGGATGGGCATGCTCTTTGACGCCGAGAGCGGCGAGCACTGGTTCTCCCCTGCTCACGACGTGCACGTGCTCGAGGGCGTTGCCGCCGGCGACGCTTTCAACGCCGGCCTCGTCCATGCCCTCATCAACGACTTTGACCCGCAGGACGCCGTCAACTACGCGATTGCAGCCTCGATCCTCAAGCTCACCATCAAAGGCGATTCCAACTTGGTGACCGCAGGCGAGATCGCAGCCGTGGCATCCGCCGCCGACGGTGGCACCCGCGTCGCGCGCTAGTCCGTCTCCATTCCGCGGGCCGCAGCTTTCCAATCCCATACCCCTGCGGCCCGCTCCCCGATTCCTCCGGCCGGGCAAAACCACCAGTCCCATTCCGGTTTTGTCTGGCATTCCCTACATGACTGGTCGAGCAGCCGGTTTTGGAATTGCTTGAACCCCAAGCAGTGCCTCCGATAACCAATCCAAAATCGGCTCCTGACCAGCACATTTGGCAATCACGCGCCCATGCGCGCCACACATCGAAAGGAACATCATGTTCGATCAGTTCTACACCACGCTTGAGTCCCTGGGCATCGTGCCGGTCGTTGTACTCGACAAGGTCGAGGACGCCGCTCCGCTCGCCCACGCCCTTATGGCAGCTGGCATGAAGTCCGCCGAGGTCACCTTCCGCACCGCCTGCGCCGCCGAGTGCATCGCCGCTATGGCCGAGGCCGAGCCCGAGATGTGCGTTGGCGCCGGCACTGTCCTGACCGTCGAGCAGGTTGAGCAGGCCCGCGCAGCCGGTGCCAAGTTCATCGTCTCCCCGGGTTACAACGAGGACGTTGTGAAGCACTGCATCGACATCGACCTGCCTGTCCTTCCCGGCACCGTAACCCCCTCCGAGGTCACCGCAGCCGAGAACCTGGGCCTCAAGGTCACCAAGTTCTTCCCCGCGTCCCAGTATGGCGGCCTGAACACCATCAAGGCCCTCGCCGCTCCGTTTGTCGGTCACCGCTTTATGCCTACCGGCGGCGTGAGCACCGCCAACGTCGAGGAGTACCTGAGCTCCTCCGCCATCATCGCCTGCGGTGGCACCTGGATGGTCAAGCCGGCCCTGTTTGCCGACGGCGACTTCTCCAAGGTCGAGCAGATCGCCCACGAGGCCATGGACGTCGTCAAGAAGGTCCGCGGCTAGGTTTAGCTCTCTATCGTGAAAGGGGGCGTGCCCTAGACCTCGCCCCCTTTCTTTTAAAACGGCTCGGAAGCGCGCCGTTTCCGTCACGAACAAGAACCAAAACCGTCTTGTATGCTGATAGAACGTGACGGAAGCGACACGCCCCCGAGCCGCTTTGCATACTCAGCTGGCAACCGCGCCCAGTTGAGCCACATCGACAAAAGCCGAGCCACCAAAACAGCTGCGGCGCCGTCTGGAGGAACGGACCCTTGCTTCCGGTCATTTTCTCCAAGCGGCGCCGCAGCTTTGTGCCCCGGTTACGCCCCAACGCAGTTGCGGTGAAATAGGGACTGTTTGCGCCACCTAGGCCGCAAAACAGTCCCTATTTCACCGCAACTTATATGGGGATTGATTAGATGAACGAGTCTTTGGACAGCTCAAAATAGTCGGGATGCAAGGCGATAACCGGGCCCTGCTCCTCGGGCATCAGGTGCAAGTGCGTCTCTGCCAGATAGCTCGCCGTGTCGGTATCGCCCCTCTTAATGGCCTCGAGAATCCGGCGATGCTGCCGACGAATCGGCTCCCAATCTAGATCCTGCGACAC
>WGSQ01000222.1 GCA_014871605.1 Collinsella sp.
CCCGCCGGCGGCATGTGGACGTTGGCTTTGAACGCCTCGGGATAGGCATCCTGGAAGTTCTCGAGCGCAGCGGTCCAAGCAAGCGGGCAAACGATATTGACGTTGATGCCGTCCTTGCCCCACTCGTTGGCGGCGACGCGGGTCAGGCCGCGGATGCCCTCCTTGGCAGCGGCGTAGCTGCACTGGCCGTAGTTGCCAAACAGGCCGGCGCCCGAAGCGAAGTTGACCACGGAGCCCTTGGTCTCCTTCAGGTGCGGATAGGCCTTCTGCATGTACAGATAGGTAGCATACAGACCGGAGTAAATGGCCAGGTTAAACTGGTCCATGGTGTGATCGGCGATGGTCACGCCCGAGGCGCTGGCCTGAGCATTGTTGACGACGGCGTCGATGCGGCCGAACTCCTCGATGGCCTTGTCGATGACGTTCTGGACAACGGCCTCGTTGTCCTGACCAGCCGAGACATCGGCCTGAACAGGCAGAACCTTGACGCCGTACTCGGCCTCGAGAGACTCCTTGGCGGCCTCGAGCTTGGCGACGTTGCGGCCGGTGATGACGAGGTTCGCGCCCTCCTTGGCAAAAGCAATATCGATGCCGTAGCCGATGGAGCCAGCGGAGCCGTCCTTGAGCGTGGCCTTGCCGCCGCCGGTAACGATTACGGTCTTACCAGTGAAAAGTCCCATACGAAGTCCTTTCAAATCGCGACGGGCGAACCCGCCGACTGCGCGCATCCAAATAAACGCGCCAAAAGCTGAGATGCAACTTTAGCGCGTTCAAGCGAAAATAAAAGACCACGGTAGGCGAACGGCACCACGTCGTTCGGCGAAGGGATTGTCAAGTACAAACTGAATAAAGCGACCGAGTTATTGTTATCAGATCGAGCCATCGAACACGTTTTGAAACTTTGCTGCGGGGCGCGGGATGTCGGCGCGAGACTTTATCATAGGGTGACAAACAACGATGAGGAGCACATGCCTATGACAGACGAGCTGGACCCCCAGACTCAACAGCATATTGATGATTCCGCAGACGTCACCGCAGATACTGACGCTGTGACCTGCGATAGTATCGACATCGACGACCCCATCTTGGACGAAAGCGCTACGGCGGAAACCCCTGCCGCAGAAAACGCCGATGAGCAAAACGACGATGCGCCCGCTCAGGACGACGCCCCTGTACAGGACGACGTCCCGCAAGCAGCGGGCCCCATCGAGGTCGATGCCGTCATGGATTCCATGATGGATGCTGTCAAAGCGATGAAGGATGCCGTCGCCGATACCGACGTTGACGCCGAGGAAGAAGAGGCCGCCGAGGCCGCCTCGACCTTTGTACCCGGCGAGACCCCCGTTGCCGATCAGGGCAGCACTATGCCCTCGTTTCTGCAACTCGAGCACCCCACGATCGGCGCCGACGCGGTCGACCCGCACGCAGCGGGCTTTTCTGTGATCGAAGGTGGCACCGGCAATATCGCCGCGCCGCAAACGACCGATGTGGACGCCGCTGACGCCGGTCGCCCGATCGCCCCGCACGCCCCCGCCGCGAGCCGCGACCTGGGAACTGCCGTCTCGAACACTGCGAACGCCGTGGGTGCCTTTATCGCGCAGGGAGCCTCGGCCATGCGCGAGATGAACGCCGCGAAAAAGGCACTCGCCGATGCCCGCGACCACCTGGCAGAGTTGGAGCAGCGCATTTCCGATCAGGCTGAGGAGCTCGAGACGCGGCAGGATATCGCGGGGCGGTACGACCAGATTGTCGCCGACCAGCGCCAGGCAATCGCCACGGCACAAAAGACCGCTGCGGCCGCCGAGATTGACCGCGACGCCCATGCCGCCAAAGTGACTGAGCTCAAGGGCCAGCTCGAGCAAATGAAGGCAGAAGATGATGCGGCCGAGCGTCGCCTGAAGGCTGCACTCGATGCCGTCGAGGCTCGCGAGGCGAGTTCGCGCGAAACCGGCAACCGCCTGGTTCGTCGACTCGAAGATTCCAAGCGCATTCGCGACAAGGTGAAGGCCGAGCGCAACGCAGGCGTCGCCGCCGCACAGCAAACTGCCGACGCAACTCGTGCACAGCTCGAAACGCTGCGACGCGAGTATGCCGAGCTGCAGCGCAATCCTTCGGCGAACCCCGCCAATTACACCGTGCGCACCAGCGAACTCTCGATGCAGATATCCGATACCGCCGATGCCCTGCGCAAGGCCGAGGAAGACATTCCACGCGTGACCGCCGACCTTGAGCATTCGCTCGCCGCCGCCGAGCAGGCCGTCGAACAAGCACAGGCCCCCATCGCCGATGCCAAGCGCGCACACCAGGCCGTGACGACTGAGGCGGATGCCGCACGCGACGAACTTCAGACGGCCAAGACCGCCGCCGCGACGCGTCAGCGCGAACTGCGCGAAAAGATCGCCGCGCAGGACAAGGCTCGTCGCGATCAGGAGCAGGCCATCGCCAACGCCCAGGCGGACGCCGCACATGCGCAGTCGATCATCGAACAGGCGACCGAGGTGCACGACCATCCCGAGATCACCGAGTCGCTCGCCGGATCCTTGGCGCGCGATAAGGCCGAACACGCCGAAACCGAGCGCGAAGTGGCCCAGCTCGAGGCTACCGAGGACGACGTACGAGAGCGCACCCGCGACTCACGCATCAAATTCACCGGCGCCATCGTCTGCATCATCGCCGTGATTCTGGTAATCATCCTGGTCTGGCTGTTCGCGAGCAAGTAAGCCAGCCGCCAAAAAAACGCTCAACACAGTTGCGGTGAGATAGTTCCTGTTTAGCCTCAAAAGGGGGTGCGGACAGAAAGTTGGACCGCGGGGCGGTCCGGACTGGAGGTT
>WGSQ01000223.1 GCA_014871605.1 Collinsella sp.
ATCTCTACGGGCCTTGTGATCTGGGGTGTGGTCGATGCGGTAATGCTGACCAGTCAGATCAAGGTGCTCGACAAGCGCGCAGCGGACATGATGCGCGCCCGCGACGCTGCCGCCAGGATCGCCGCCGAGGCACAGGAACTGTAACGACGCCAGACTCGATGGGAAGGTCTAAAGATGGCACAGGATATGCAGGACGCCGGTAACGTCTCCGCCGAGCTCGACGCCATGGTGTGCGATCTGATCGGCGCCTTCTTGGACGACCTGGCCGCGGGCGAGAACCCGGGCGTGGTCGTGGCGATCGAGGACGCTGCTTCCAACCGATATCTGGCGGCGCTCGACGAGGACGGCGAAGAGGCGTGCCTGGAGGCGGCCACCAACTTTATTTCCGAGCACAAGATGGGTCTTAAGGACGAGGGCCTGGGCCGTATCGCCCGCTATGCCATCGGCTACACCGGCTGCGTCGAGATTGACGGCGGCTATCACGATGCTCTGCTCGTGAGCTTCTTCGAAACCACGCTCGAGAGCGGTTTTTCGGCATATGTGCTGTATGAGGGCATGGGCGCCGGCGATGGTTTTATGTGGAGCGACCCTGAACCTGCAGGTGAGGAAACCCCTCTCATCTAAAATCGCTAAAATAAACGAGTTTTCGGTAAAAGGCTCAATATTCCCGCCGAGCGTTGTATCGCTGGGCGGGTCGCATACGCGTGCCGGTTGTATATAGATAGAAGATAGGGGAACTACATGCGCGTAGACAATCTGAGGAACATCGCCATCATCGCCCACGTCGACCACGGCAAGACGACGATGGTCGACAAGCTCCTGCGTGCCACGGACGCCTTCCGTGCCAACCAGCAGGTCGAGGACCGCGTTCTGGATTCCAACGACCAGGAGCGCGAGCGCGGCATTACGATTCTCGCCAAGAACATCTCTATCGAGTACAAGGACGTCAAGATCAACGTCATCGACACCCCGGGCCACGCCGACTTCGGCGGCGAGGTCGAGCGCGTGCTGCGTATGGCCGACGGCGCCCTGCTGCTGGTCGACGCTTTTGAGGGCCCCATGCCCCAGACCCGTTTCGTGCTGCGTCACGCTATCGACACCGGCCTCAAGATCATGATCGTTATCAACAAGATCGATCGTCCGGGCGCCAACCCCGAGAAGGCCTACAACGACTGCCTGGACCTTATGGCCGACCTGGGTGCCACCGACGACCAGCTCGAGTTTGCCATGGAGCACGTGGTCTACGCCAGCGCCATGAATGGCTTTGCCCGCCTTGACCCCAACGACGGCAACATGGACATGTATCCGCTGCTCGATATGATCATCGACGACATGCCCGCGCCCGAGGTTGACGAGAACGCCCCGCTGGCCATGCAGTGCGTGACTATCGACCACTCCAACTTCGTTGGTCGTATCGGCATCGGCCGCGTGTACTCCGGCACCATCCACCAGGGCGACCAGATCCTGGTTGTCAAGAACGACGGCTCCAGCGCTACCGCCACCGTCAAGCAGCTCTTTACCTTCGACTACCTGGGCCGCACCGAGTGCCAGGAAGTCGGCGCCGGCGACATTGCCGCTGTCGTGGGCATCGACCGCACCGATATCGGCGATGTCTACACCGATCCCGAGAACCCCGTCGAGCTCGAGCCCATCGAGATCGACCCGCCGACCCTGTCCATCGTCTTCGAGGCTTCGACCTCCCCGCTCGTCGGCCGCGACGGCGACATCGTGGGCGCCCGTCAGCTCAAGGAGCGCCTGTTCAACGAGGCCGAGAACAACGTGACCATGAAGATCGAGGAGCTCGAGGACAAGAGCGGCGTCGAGGTCTCGGGCCGCGGCATCCTGCACCTGTCCGTCCTGATGGAGTCCATGCGCCGCGAGGGCTTTGAGTTCCAGGTCGGCCGTCCCCGCGTCCTGTTTAAGAAGGACGAGAACGGCAACAAGATGGAGCCTGTCGAGCAGGCCGTCGTCGAGTGCCCGGACGAGTACTCGGGCAAGGTCGTTGAGGTCTTCGGTACCTCCGGCGGCATCATGACGAGCATGGACACCTCGGGCATCGTGACGCACCTCGAGTTCAAGATCCCGACGCGCGGCATCATGGGTCTTAAGAACCGCATCATGAACGTCACCCACGGCGAGGGCGTGTTCTACCACACCTTCCTGGAGTATGGTCCTTACGCCGGCGAGATCGGTAACCGTCAGAACGGCGCCATGATCTCCATGACCACTGAGAAGGCCGTTGCCTATGCTCTGGGTACGCTGCAGGAACGCGGCCAGCTGTTTGTTGAGCCGGGCACCGAGTGCTATGAGGGCATGATTGTGGGCGAGCGCAGCAAGGCCGGCGACATGGTCGTCAACATCGCCCGTACCAAGAACCTGGGCAACCAGCGTTCCTCGACCTCCGATATCTCCGTTCAACTGGTGCCGCCCCGCACCTTCTCGCTGGAGGAGGCGCTGGAGTACATCGCCGACGACGAGCTGGTCGAGATCACTCCCAAGAACATCCGCCTGCGCAAGCGTCTGCTCAACGCCACCGACCGCAAGAAGGCTGCCGTCCGCGCCGGCCAGGTCAACAAATAAGCGCTGGGCTTTATAGCAACTAACAAGAAAGGGCGCCGACCGCGATGGTCGGTGCCCTTTTTGGTGCAGGGGGGCAGGTTCGTTTGCGCCGCCACAAAGGTGCTTGGCATCTTTGTGGCGGTTAGCTGCTAAGCGGTGGGGAGTCCCGGCGTGTTAGTCGGCTGCTGCGGCTTGAGGTGGGCGTTGTGCCAGATGATTTGGATGATGTAGCCGAGCATAAAGACAAAGGCCACGCCGCTGAT
>WGSQ01000224.1 GCA_014871605.1 Collinsella sp.
GAGCATGCCGAGGATGTGCCCGCGGTGCTTCAAAAGCGCTCGATCCAGAAGGTCCTTATCGTGACAGACCCTGGTATTGCACGTTTGGGGCTCACGGCATCACTCGAGCTTGCGCTTACGGCTCAGGGGATTGGCGTTACGGTCTATGCCGAAACGCGTGCGAACCCCACGGTCTCAAACGTGGAGGAAGCGGCGTCTCTGTATCGAGCGCGCGCCTGCCAGGCCATTATCGGCTTTGGCGGCGGTTCTGCCATGGACTGTGCCAAGGGCGTGGGTGCGCGCATCGCGCAACCCAACAAACCCATCAACAAGATGCGCGGCCTGCTGCGTGTCCATCGTCGCCTGCCGCTGCTCATCGCCGTTCCCACCACGGCGGGCACGGGAAGCGAGGTCACGCTTGCAGCGGTAATTACCGACGACGAGACGCACTACAAGTACCCCATCAACGACTTTGTGCTGATCCCGCGCTATGCGGTGCACGACCCCGAGTTTACGCGCGGCCTGCCCGCCTCCATTACGGGGCAAACGGGCATGGACGCCCTGACGCATGCCGTCGAGGCCTTTATCGGGCGCAGCACCACGCCCTATACGCGCAAGATGGCGCGCCAGGCGGTGCAGCTCATCCACGACAATTTGCTCGAGGCCTATGAGCACGGGGAGAACATGCGTGCGCGCCGCAATATGCTTTCGGCGGCGTATAAGGCGGGTGTTGCCTTTACGCGCTCCTATGTTGGATACGTCCATGCCATCGCACACAGCTTGGGCGGGCGTTACGGGATTCCGCACGGCTTGGCCAACGCTATCATCCTGCCGCATATGCTTCGCGCCTATGGCGAAGCTGTTGCTCCCAAGCTCGCCGATCTCGCCCGCATGGCCGGTGTCGCGCCAGCCAACGCGCAGGACAACGTGGCTGCCGAGGCCTTTATCGATTGGGTCGACCGCATGAATGCCGCCTTGGACATTCCCGAATATGTGACGGGCATTCGCCGCTCCGACATTCCCGAAATGGCGGCACATGCCGATGCCGAGGCCAATCCGCTGTACCCCGTTCCGCTTTTGATGGGCCGCCTGGAGCTCGAGCATATGTACGAAGTCGTCGCGGGTGGTATGTTTGAGGGCGAGAACTAGGAGGGTCCATGAACACCGAGGAAATTGCGCGCATCGTCGGCGATCAGCGCGCCTACTTTAAGACGCACGCTACGTTTGATATCGATGCTCGACGTCGTGCGCTCGTGAGTTTACGCGATGCGGTGCGGGCCCACGAGGCCGATATTGCCCATGCGCTCAAGACCGATCTGGGCAAGTCGCATGACGAGGCCTATATGTGCGAGATCGGCACGTCGCTTTCCGAGATCCGTCATCAGATTACGCACGTGGCCCGATGGAGCCGCCCGCGCCTGCGCCCGTGCGACCTCGCCAACGCCGTGAGTGTGTGCAAGACGCAGTCCGTGCCCTATGGCGTCACACTCATCATGGCTCCGTGGAACTACCCGTTTTTGCTGACGCTCGAGCCACTCGCCGGCGCCCTTGCCGCGGGCAATACTGTGGTCATCAAGCCGAGCGCCTATGCTCCGGCATCGAGCGCGGTGCTCAAGCAAATCTGTGAAGAGGCATTTGATCCGCGCTTGGTGACGGTCGTCGAAGGCGGGCGTGCCGAAAACGAAGTGTTGCTCGATGAGTGCTGGGACAAGATCTTCTTTACCGGTAGCGTTCCGGTCGGCAAGCTCGTCATGGAGCGTGCAAGTAAAAACCTCACGCCCGTGACGCTTGAGCTGGGCGGAAAGAGTCCCTGCATCGTGGATGCGACGGCTAACTTGAAGGTCGCGGCACGCCGTATCGCCTTTGGTAAATGGCTCAACGTGGGGCAGACCTGCGTGGCGCCCGACTACCTGCTGGTCGATACGCGCGTGCACGACGAGCTGCTGGGTCTCATCAAGGAAGAGACCCGCCGTATGTTTGGCGAGCATCCGCTCGATAACGAAGATTACGGGCATATCGTCAACGCCAAGCATTTTGCGCGCGTGCGCGGGCTGATCGATCCCGATAAGGTTGTGCTTGGAGGTACCGCGCGCGAGACTTCGCTCAAGATCGAGCCGACGATTTTGGACGGCGTGTCCCCCGATGACGCCGTGATGCAGGAGGAGATTTTCGGCCCCATCTTGCCGGTGCTGACGTTTGAGAGCCTAGACGAGGCCGAGGCGTTTATTGCAGATCGTCCGACGCCGCTGGCCCTGTATATCTTTAGTCAGGATCGCGCGGTTCAGCAGCGCTTTGTGTGCTACGCGCCCTTTGGCGGCGGCTGCGTCAACGACACGATTATGCACTTGGCTACGAGCCATATGGGCTTTGGTGGCATGGGTGCGAGCGGTATGGGGCAGTACCATGGACGCGAGAGCTTCGATACGTTTAGCCACAAGAAGAGCATCGTGAACAAGGCAACGTGGCTGGACGTGCCATTCCGCTATGCTCCTTACGCAAGCTGGAAGCACAAGTTCGTGCGCATGTTTGTGCATTAGAAAAGGGCGCAGGTAATACGAACAAGTGTTCCTATTACCTGCATTTTGCGTTAGACTACTGTTATGGAGCACGGATGGGCCAACTCCCTTTAGAAGGGATTTGGTATGAACGTAAGCGATGTTATTTCGTTATTGGCGTTGTTGATTGCGGCTATCGAACTCGGTCTGTTTATCGGCCGAATGAAATAGCCGCCCCCGCGTAAGCGAAGACGGCCACTTCTCACGATGAAAACGTGTATCGGAGTTGGCAAGACCCGC
>WGSQ01000225.1 GCA_014871605.1 Collinsella sp.
AGACTCGGCCTTGAGGCCCTCGAGCGTAGTGATGGCGCGACCCTCGCCGCGCGCGGCGGGCACCGAGCAGCTCAGCACCGGGTCGCCGTCGAGCCACACCGTGCACAGACCGCAGTTGGTGGTCTCGCAGGCGCAGCGCACCGACGCGCAGCCCTGCTCACGCAAAAGCGCAAAGAGCATGGTGTCGGGGGCAATCTGAACCTTGACCTTACGGCCGTTGAGCGTAAAGGAAAGATCGATGAGTTTGGCAGCCATTAGCGCACCTCGCTAGAATCGACGCCGGGCACGCGGCGGCAGGAATACTCGTCCGTGGCAAACTTAGGTGTCTGCACGGTCTCGAGCTCGCGGGCAAGCGCGGCCGAAAGCTCGATGCCGGCGGCGCGACGCACGGCCTGGACGGCGAGCGGGGCCGAGATGCGGCGGCGGTAGTCGGCCGAGCCCCACAGGTTGGTGCCATAGCTCAGGGCGCGCACGGATGCGGCCAGGGCGCGAAGCTCGTCCTCGGAAGGCTGCTCGGCGGTAAGGCCGCATGCCTCGCCCTGCAGCAGGGTCGCGCGCAGCGGGCGGGCGCCCACGGTGACATGCCAGCTGTTGTCCCACCAGGCGGCGGTGACGTTTAAGGAGGGGAAGTCGGTCGCGGCCTTGCGCACGGCCTCATAGCTGGCGCGGTAATCGTGCTTGACGACCACGACATGCTCGATCACGTCGCGCACGTAGCCCATATCCACGAACTCGGCGAGCGGCACGCGGCCGGCGCCCGTCAGCTCAACATAGGAATCGAGCGCCAAAAAGGCCGAGAGCACGTCCGAGAAGCCAAAGCGACCGTAGATGCTGCCGCCCACCGTGGCGGTATTGCGCAGCTGCACGCCCACGATATCGTGAACGGCGAACTCGAAGACATTGTTGACAAGCGCGTTGAGCTCGGCATGGCGCTCGAGCTGGCGCAGGGTGCACATGGCACCGATGCGAAACTCGGTCTCGGTCTCCTCGATCTGATCGAGTCCGCAGGCCGAAAGGTCAATCGCCGTCGCCACACGACGCGAACCCAGGCGCATCCAGATGCCGCCGCCCACAATCTTGTTGTTGCGGTTCTTCTGCAAGAGCTCATAGGCTTCGGCCGCGTTTCCAACACGGACGTAGGTACCGAACTTGAGCACGTTCTCCCCCATCTCTTCACTTGTCCAGTACTTTTAAGTGTACCAAACGAGGGGCCGCACACCGTTTTAGGACAAAATCCACCCACCCATCCATAACTTGCGGTGATATACGGACTGATTAGCCGTTCTGGGGCGCTAAACAGTCCGTATTTCACCGCAAGATATGAGGAGTCCTCCGGGATAGAAAAGGCTCCCAGCCGGATAGCTGGGAGCCTCATCACATGCTATGTCGCGCGAAGATTTAGCAGACGCCCTGGGCGAGCATAGCGTCGGCGACCTTCAGGAAGCCGGCAATGTTGGCACCCATGACGAAGTTGCCCTCCTCGCCGTACTCCTTGGCGGTGTCGTCCACGTTGTGGAACATGCCGCGCATGAGCTGCTCGAGCTTGCCGTCGACCTCCTCGAAGGTCCAGGACAGGTGCTCAGCATTCTGGCTCATCTCCAGGCCGGACACGAGCACGCCGCCGGCGTTGGCAGCCTTACCAGGCATAAAGGCGACGCCGTTCTCCTGGAAGTAGGTCGTGGCCTCGATGGTCGTGGGCATGTTCGCTCCCTCGCCGACCACCTTGCAGCCGTTGGCGACGAGCGCCTGGGCGTCCTCGAGCAGCAGCGTGTTCTCGCGAGCGCAAGGCAGCGCGATGTCGCAGGGCAGCTGCCACACGCCGCGGCCGTCGCCCTCGTGCCACACGGCGTTGGGCTTCTCGTCAACGTACATGGCGAGCGTAACGCCCTTGTCGTGGCCGGAGCGCTTCTTGTTGTAGACGTGCTCGAGCACGGTGTAGTCGATGCCGTCGGGATCCTCGACCCAGCCATGGGTGTCGGAGCAGGCCAGCACCTTGCCGCCGAGCTGGGAGACCTTCTGGACCGCGTAGATGGCGACGTTACCGGAGCCGTGAACGACGACGTTCTTGCCCTCGAAGGAGTCGCCGCGGCTCTTGAGGTACTCGTCCACAAAGTAGGCCAGGCCGTAGCCGGTGGCCTCGGTACGGGCGAGCGAGCCGCCAAAGGAGAGGCCCTTGCCGGTAAGGACGCCGGTCCACTCGTTGGTCAGGCGCTTGTACTGACCGAACAGGTAGGCAACCTCGCGGCCGCCAACGCCCAGGTCGCCGGCGGGAACGTCGGTGTTGGGGCCGATGTGGCGATAGAGCTCGGTCATGAAGGACTGGCAGAAGTGCATGATCTCGTTGTTGGACTTGCCCTTGGGATCAAAGTCGGAGCCGCCCTTGCCGCCGCCCATGGGAAGGGTGGTCAGGCTGTTCTTGAGGATCTGCTCCAGGCCAAGGAACTTGAGCATACCCAGGGTGACCGTCGGGTTAAAGCGCAGGCCGCCCTTGTAGGGTCCAATGGCAGAGTTGAACTCGACGCGATAGCCGCGGTTGACCTGAACCTTGCCCTGATCGTCGACCCAGGGAACACGGAACATGACGATGCGCTCGGGCTCGACGAGGCGCTCCAGCAGGGCGGCCTCCTCGTACTCGGGGTGGGCGTCGAGCGCCGGCTGGATGGTGCCGAGGATCTCGGTCGCGGCCTGGATGAACTCAGGCTGCTCGGGATAGCGGGCCTTGAGCTCTTCGAGAACTTTCTGCGTGTAGCTCATGCTTCCTCCAAT